>JAFLDI010000004.1 GCA_017302485.1 Burkholderiales bacterium
TCCTGACGCACCAGGAGATCAGCGACCACCTGCCCGAGAAGCTGGTCGACAACGAGATCCTCGAAGCGATCGTCTCGATGCTCAACGACATGGGCATCGCGGTCTACGAGCAGGCGCCCGACGCGGCCACGCTGCTGATCGCCGGCGGCGGCACCGCCACCGCCACCGAGGAAGAAGCCGAAGAGGCTGCCGAAGCCGCGCTGTCCACCGTGGACAGCGAGTTCGGCCGCACCACCGACCCGGTGCGCATGTACATGCGCGAGATGGGCACGGTGGAGCTGCTGACGCGCGAGGGCGAGATCGAGATCGCCAAGCGCATCGAAGGCGGCCTGCAGGCCATGATGCTGGCCATCAGCGCCAGCCCGACCACCATCGCCGAGTTGCTGTCGATGGCCGACAAGATTGCCTCCGGCGAGATGAAGATCTCCGAGGCGGTGGACGGCTTCGTCAGCGACGACGAGGCCGACGACTACGTGGCGGAGGAAGACTTCGACGAGTTCGACGACGAGGACGACGACGACGGCGCCGTCGGCAGCAAGGCGCTGACCAAGAAGCTCGAGGAGCTGAAGGCCGCCGCGCTGATCAAGTTCGACGAACTGCGCCTGCACTTCGACAAGATGCGCAAGGCCTACGAGAAGGAAGGCTACAAGTCACCGTCGTACAACAAGGCGCAGCACGCCATCAGCGACAACCTGATGACGATCCGCTTCACGGTCAAGACCATCGAGAAGCTGTGCCACATCCTGCGCAGCCAGGTCGACGACGTGCGCCGCTACGAGCGCGAGATCCGCAAGATCGTGGTCGACAAGTGCGGCATGCCGCAGGACCATTTCATCAAGACCTTTCCGGCCAACGTGCTGAACCTGAAGTGGGCCGAGCGCGAAATCGCGTCCGGCCGGCCCTACAGCGCGGTGCTGGCGCGCAACCTGCCTGCGGTGCAGGAGCTGCAGCAGAAGCTGATCGACCTGCAGGCCAAGGCCGTGGTGCCGCTGGAGGACCTGAAGGAGATCAACAAGAAGATGAACGAGGGCGAGAAGTCCTCGCGCGACGCCAAGAAGGAGATGATCGAGGCCAACCTGCGGCTGGTGATCTCGATCGCCAAGAAGTACACCAACCGCGGCCTGCAGTTCCTGGACCTCATTCAAGAGGGCAACATCGGCCTGATGAAGGCGGTGGACAAGTTCGAGTACCGCCGCGGCTACAAGTTCTCCACCTACGCCACCTGGTGGATCCGCCAGGCGATCACCCGCTCCATCGCCGACCAGGCGCGCACCATCCGCATCCCGGTGCACATGATCGAGACGATCAACAAGATGAACCGCATCTCGCGCCAGCACCTGCAGGAGTTCGGCTACGAGCCCGACGCGCCGACGCTGGCCGAGAAGATGGAGATCCCCGAGGACAAGATCCGCAAGATCATGAAGATCGCCAAGGAGCCGATCTCCATGGAAACGCCGATCGGCGACGACGACGATTCCCACCTGGGCGACTTCATCGAGGACACCAACAACACCGCGCCGATCGAGGCCGCCATGCAGGCCGGCCTGCGCGACGTGGTCAAGGACATCCTCGACAGCCTGACCCCGCGCGAGGCCAAGGTGCTGCGCATGCGCTTCGGCATCGAGATGTCCACCGACCACACGCTGGAGGAAGTGGGCAAGCAGTTCGACGTCACCCGCGAGCGCATCCGCCAGATCGAGGCCAAGGCGATCCGCAAGCTCAAGCACCCGAGCCGCTCGGACAAGCTGCGCACCTACCTCGACAACAACTGATCGGCCTGCACGTTCCGGCGCGCTACACTCGTCACCAATGGCCACGATCAAGCGACGCATCGTTTTGTTCGCCGACCTGCGTGGCAGTACCGCGCTGTACGAGAACCTGGGCAACGCCCAGGCCACCACACTGGTCACGCGCACCATCACCACCCTCGCCCGGCGCGTGCCGGCGGTCGGTGGACAGTTGGTCAAGACACTGGGTGATGGTCTGATGGCCGTCTTCCCGAACGTACGGGCCGCCGTGATGGCGGCCGTCGAGATGCATGAGGCATTGGGCGAAGTCGCCGCCTGGGCCCCCACGTCCCAAGGCAAGGACCTGGACACCTCGGCCAAGCTGCAGTTGCAGGTGGCCGTTGCCGCCGGCGAGGTGGTGGAGGTGGGCGGTGACTGCTTCGGTGACGCCGTCAACGTGGCGGCCCGATTGATCGACCATGCAGGCGACAACGAGACCCTGATCACCCGCGAGGTCTTCGACGAGCTGCCCTGGGAAGCCCGTACCCGGTTTCGCCATCTTGACAAGGTGCATCTGCGCGGCCGGGCCGAGCCGGTGGACGTCTACCTCTTGGCTGGTCGGGGCGCCGACACCGCGGCCACGCAGCTGGAATCGCGCGTCGGCGTCAGCGAGCCGCGCGGCCTGCGACTGGACCTGGCTGGCCAGCAGCACGACTTCAAGCTGGAGCAGTTCCCCGTCATCCTGGGCCGCAGCACCACCTGCTCGCTCAAGGTTGACGATGCACGCGTCTCGCGCGCCCACGCCCGCATCGACGTCATGGGCGGCGCCCTGCAACTGACCGACCTCAGCATCAACGGCAGCTTCGTGCGTTTTGCTGGTGACGACGAGGTCATCAGCCTGCGCCGCTCGGCCTGCACCCTGCATGGCAGTGGTGAGATCGGCCTGGGCGCATCGCCCCTGAACCCCAAGGCCGCCCGGCTAGGCTTCATGGTCCTGGTGGGCGAAGCCGTTTGAGTTCCCCTGGAGCACCCTCTTTCCGATGACCGAGCCCGGCTCGACCGCCCCGCGCACCGCTGTCCTGCTGTGCAATCTGGGCACCCCTGATGCACCCGATGCCCCGGCCCTGCGGCGCTACCTGGGTGAGTTCCTGTCCGACCCCCGCGTGGTGGAACTGCCCGCCTGGCTGTGGCAGCCCATCCTGCGTGGCGTCATCCTGAACGTGCGGCCGGCCAAGTCAGCGGCAAAGTACGCCACCGTCTGGACGCCTGACGGCTCGCCGCTGCTGGTCTGGACCCGCAAGCAGGCCGCCCTGCTGCAAGGCTGGCTGGGTGAGCGCGGTACACCGGTGACCGTGCGCCCGGCGATGCGCTACGGCCAGCCGTCGATTCCGGCCCAACTCGATGCGCTGCGCGCCGAGGGCGTGCAGCGGGTGCTGCTGCTGCCGGCCTACCCGCAGTACTGCGGCGCCACCACCGCCAGCACCTTCGACGCCTTCGCCGCCTGGGGAAGCGCCCAGCGGGTACTGCCCGACAGCCGCTTTGTCGCCGGCTACCACGACGACCCCGGCTACATCCACGCGCTGGCCGAGAGCGTCCGCCGCCACTGGAAGATCGAAGGTCGCAGCCCGATGGTGGTGGCCAGCTTCCATGGCATGCCCGAGCGCACGCGCACGCTGGGCGATCCCTACCACGACCAATGCCAGGCCACCGCCCGGCTGCTGGCCGAGGCACTCGAGCTTCCTCCTGAGCAACTGCGCGTCACCTTCCAGAGCCGCTTTGGCAAGGCCAAGTGGCTGGAGCCGGCCACCGAGCCCACGCTCGAGAGGCTGGCTCGCGACGGCCACCGGCGCGTGGATGTGATCTGTCCCGGCTTCTCGGCCGACTGCCTGGAAACCCTGGAGGAGATCGCCCAGGAGGCCCGCGACGCCTTCCTGGCTGCTGGTGGACAGCAGTTCCACTACATCCCCTGCCTGAACGACGACCCGCTGCACATTGCGGCGCTGGGCCGCATCGTCACCGACGCGCTGGCCGGCTGGCCCCGCTGATCCAGCACAACGGCCGCCTCTTGGGCGGCCGTTGTGCAGCAGGCAGGCGTCGGTCAGCGCCGGTTGCGCAGCTTCATCAGTTGCGGCAGCACCAGGACCGCAGCCACCACCACGAGGATGCCCAGCGACATCGGCCGCTCGACGAAGACGCCCCAGTGGCCTTCACCGATCGACAGTGCGTTGCGCAGCTGTGCCTCGGCCAGCGGCCCCAGGATCATGCCCACGATCACCGGCGCGGTGGGAAAGTCGAAGCGCCGCAGCAGCACGCCCAGCAGGCCCACGGCAAACATCACGTACAGGTCAAAGGCGCTCTGACGCATGCCGTACACACCCACCGTCGCGAAGATCAGGATGCCGGCGTACAACTGCGGCTTGGGAATCTTCAGCAGCTTGACCCACAGGCCCACCAGCGGCAGGTTCAGCACCAGCAGCATCACATTGCCGATGTAGAGCGACGCAATCAGGCCCCAGACCAGGGTCGACGAGATCTGGAACAACTGTGGTCCGGGCTGCAGGCCATAGTTCTGGAAGGCCGACAGCAGGATGGCCGTGGTCACCGAGGTCGGAATGCCCAGCGTCAGCAGCGGCACCATGGTGGCCGTCACCGCCGCATTGTTGGCCGCCTCCGGGCCGGCCACGCCTTCGATCGCACCGGTGGTGCCAAACTCCTCCTGGTTCTTCGAGAGCTTGCGCTCCACCGCATAGCTCAGGAAGGTCGGTATCTCGGTACCGCCCGCCGGGATGGTGCCGAATGGGAAGCCCAAGGCCGTGCCGCGCAACCAGGCCGGCCAGGAGCGCTTCCACTCCTGCCGGGTCATGTGAACCCGGCCCGACTTGTTCAGCGAGGCGACGCTGCGCCCCTCGTACAGCGTCGTATAGAGCGCTTCGCCGATCGCGAACAGGCCCACCGCGATCAGCACCACCTCGATGCCGTCCATGAACTCGGGGATGCCACCGGTGTAGCGCACGCTGGCCGTGATCTGGTCGATGCCGACCAGGCCGACCGCCAGGCCGATGAACAGCGCCGTGATGCCCCGCAAGGTGCTGGCACCCAGCACCGCGCTGACCGTGGTGAAGGCCAGCAGCATCAGGCAGAAGTACTCGGGCGGGCCCAGCTTGACCGCGTAGTCGGCCACGATCGGAGCGAACAGGGTAACCAGCACCGTGGCGATGGTGCCGGCCACGAAGGAGCCGATCGCCGAGGTGGCCAGTGCCGCGCCGGCACGCCCGCTCTTGGCCATCTTGAAGCCCTCGAGCGCGGTCACCATGGTGCCGGTCTCGCCCGGGGTATTGAGCAGAATCGAGGTGGTCGAGCCGCCGTACATGGCACCGTAGTAGATGCCGGCGAAGAAGATCATCGACGCCGTGGGCTCGACCTGCGAGGTGATGGGCAGCAGCATCGCCACCGTCACCGCCGGACCCAGGCCGGGCAGCACGCCGATCGCCGTGCCCAGCGCGCAGCCCACGAAGGCCCACATCAGGTTGATCGGCGTGCCGGCGGTGATGAAGCCGTTGAGCAGTTGTTGCCAGATGTCCATCATGCGCTCCCTGTCAGAGCCAGCCGGTGCTGGTGAGGCCGGGCAGATTGATCGCCAGCAGCTTGGTGAACAGCCAGTACACCGGCGCCGCAATGGCCAGACCGACGCCGACGTCCGTCAGCGTGGTCTTGGGCGTGCCGCCCGGTTTGCCTTCCGACAGCCGCAAGCCCCGCACCGCCAGCGCAAAGCACAGCGCACAACTCAGCACGAAGCCGATGGTGGTGATCAGGCTGGCATTGAGCAGCACACCCGCCGAGACCCAGGCCATGGCCTGCCAGTCCCCGCTCGCCGCACCCGACGGCGCTTCGGCCTGGCGGTAGCCCCCGGTGCGCGCCTCGCGCACCAGCAGGATGCCGCACAGGATCAGCACCACCGAGACGACCCAGGGCAGAAAGTTGGGACCGACGCCGGCATAGCCGGCATCCGACGAGATCTGCGTGGCGCCATAGGCCATGGCCAGACCGACGACCAGCACGCCCACGCCGATCCAGGTCTGGTGACCGGTCGGTGGCAGCGGGTGGTGCTCGGTCTCGGGCGCCTCGGGAAGAATCTGCTGGTAGGACATGGGAGCCCCCTGCCGAACGTCTTGGGACGCTCAGCATCACAGGTGGAGAAAGAAAACAGACGCGTCCCGCTGCCGTGCACACGGCAGCGGGACGCTGCAGGGGTCAGACCATGCCCGACTTGACCATGATCGCGCGCAGGGTCGCGAACTCACGGTCCACGAACTCCTCGAACGCCGGGCCGGACAGCACCGCCGGCGTCCAGTCGTTCTTTTCGAGGGATTCGGCCCAGGACTTGGACTTGACGGTGGCCAGCACCAGATCGGTCAGGGCCTTGCGCTGGGCCGGCGTGATGCCGGGCGCTGCATAGACACCGCGCCAGTTGCCGATCTCGACGTTGATGCCCATCTCCTTGAGCGTCGGGATGTCCTTGCTCAGCTTGCCGGTGAGCCGGTTGGCCGAGGTGACGGCGATGGCGCGCATCTTGCCGGCCTCGATGTACTGGGCGAACTCCGAGAAGCCGCTGCCACCGACGCTGACGTTGCCGCCCAGGATGGCCGCGGTGGCCTCACCGCCCCCCCGGAACGGCACGTAGTTGATCTTGGAGGCGTCGATGCCGGCCTCGCGGGCGATCATCGCCGCGGCGATGTGCTCGGTCGAGCCGCGCGAGCCACCGCCCCACTTGACGCTGCCGGGGTCCTTCTTCATGGCCTCGACCACGTCCTTCATGGTCTTGAAGGGCGAGTTGGCCGGCAGCACGAAGACGTTGTACTCGCTGGTCAGGCGCGCAATCGGCGTGGCCTGGCTCAGCGTCACCGGCGGCTTGCCGGTGATGATGCCGCCCAGCATCACGGCGCCCATCACCATCAGCGCGTTCGGGTCACCCTTGCCGGCGTTGACGAACTGCGCCAGGCCCAGCGCACCGGCTGCGCCGCCCTTGTTCTCGTAGGAGACCGACGCCGCCTGCCCGGCATCCTGCATCGCCTTGCCCAGAGCACGGCCGGTGGTGTCCCAACCTCCACCCGGGTTGGCCGGGATCATCATCTTCACGGCAGGGCCAGCGGCCAGCGCCGACAGCGGCAAGCCCGAACCTGCGGCCAGCGCGGCCAGTGACTTCAGAAAGGTGTCGCGACGCATGGTCTGTCTCCAGGGTGGTTGAATGTGACAGGCATGGTCGCGACAGGCGCTGTCAGTTGGCTGTCCGACCGCTCAGGGAAAACACCAGCACTGGGCTGCGGTATGGTGCGGCCCGTGAGCCAGGTACTGCTGATCGAGGACGACGAGGCGATGCGTGCCACGCTGCAGCGCACGCTCGACCGCCGCGGCTATCAGGTCGCCACTTGCGGCGATGGCAGCCAGGCCCTGGCCCGTTGGCAGGCCCTGAAACCCGACCTGGTGCTTCTGGACCTCAGCCTGCCCGGCCAGGACGGGCTGGAGGTACTGGCCCAGGCGCGCCAGGCGGGACTGGCCACGCCGGTGCTGATCCTCACGGCCCGCGGCACGGTGGGCGACCGCATCATCGGCCTGAACACCGGTGGCGATGACTACCTGCCCAAGCCCTTCGATCTGGACGAACTGGAGGCCCGGATGCGCGCCCTGGTGCGCCGCCGACCCGGCGCGGCCCCAGCACCAGCGGTTAGCGGTCCCCGCTTCGCCGGGCTGCAGGTCGATCCCGATTCGGGCGCCGTGTGGTTTAACGAATCCCCCCTGGAACTGGCCCCGCGCGAAGCGGCGATGCTGCGTGCCCTTTTGCAACGTCCGGGCCAGGCAGTGGCCAAGGAGCGACTCTTCGAGGCCGTGTTCCCGGGTGAGCTGGAGGTGCAGATCGAGGCGGTGGAGGTCGTCGCCTACCGCCTGCGAAAGCGCCTGGCGCCGACTGGGGTGACCCTGGTCACGCTGCGCGGGCTGGGCTATTTGTTGCGGGCCCCCACCGGATGATGTCCGCCCTGCGCCGCCTGTCGCTGCGCAACCGGCTGCTGCTGGGCATCCTGGTGCCGGTGCTGGCCGTGATCGCGCTCAACGGCGTGGTGCTCTATCGGCAGGCGCTGCGGGCGGCCGACACGGCCTACGACCGCACCCTGCTGGCCACTGCCAAATCGATCGGCGACCTGCTCGAGATCGAGACCGTGGGTGGGCAGACCCGGCTCAAGTCCACCCTCCTCTACTCGGCGCTGGAGGCGTTCGAGGCCGACAACCGCAGCCGCCTGTATTACAAGGTCACCGGCTTCGACGGCGAGACCGTTTCCGGCTTCGAGGCCCTGCCGACCTGGCGCGGCCGGCTGCCGCAGAAAGGACCCTACGCGGCGCTGGTGGATTTCTACGACGGCCGCTATGGCGACACGCCAGTGCGCATGGCCGTGCTGCTGCAGCCGGTGACCTGGGACGGTGGCCAGGGCATGGCCACGGTGCAAGTGGCCGAAACCCTGGAACTGCGCGAAAGCCTGGCCCGCCAGTTGCTGCTGGGCACCTTGTGGCGCGAAAGTGCGCTGTTGGGTGTGATTGCCGCCGTGGTGGCCTTCGTGGTGCATCGAGCCATGCGCCCTGTCCAGCGCATCAGCCAGTCGCTGCGCGAGCGGGCGCAGGGGGAGCTGTCTCCGGTGGAGGCCAACGATGCACCGCGCGAACTGCGACCGCTGGTCGAGGCCACCAACCAGCTGATGGGCCGGCTGCGCGACCTGCTGGAGCAGCAGAAGCGATTCGTGCGCGACAGCTCGCACCAATTGCGCACGCCGCTGGCGGTGCTCAAGGCGCAAGTGCAATCGGCCCGCCGGGGTGACCTGCCGGCCGAGGCGGCGCTCGAGGAGATCGGTCAGACGGTCGAGCGCGCGACCGAGCTGGCCAACCAGATGCTGGCACTGGCCAAGGTGGCCCAGATGCGCCGCCAGGACGATGCCCCGGCGACCGACTGGGCCGAGGTGGTGCGCCAGCTGGCCCTGGACATGGCGCCGCTGATGGCCCAGCAGGAGCTGGATGTCGGGGTCGACCTGCAGCCCGCTGCTGTGCAGGCCCACGAATGGGCGCTGCGCGAGCTCAGCCGCAACCTGATCCACAACGCCATCAAGCACGGCCCGCCCCACTCGACGTTGACGATCACGCTGCTGAGCGATGGGCGCCATGCAGCGCTGACTGTGGCAGACGGCGGCCCCGGCATCAGCGAGGCCCAGCGCCAGCGCCTCTTCCAGCCCTTCTCGGCCGGCGACACCCGCTCGGGGTCCGGTCTCGGCCTGTCGATCTGCCACGACATCGTGCTGGCGCTGGGGGGCCAGATTGCGTTGGAGAACCGCCAGCGTGCCGGCCACGTCGAAGGGCTGGAGGCGATCGTCCGCTTGCCACTGGCCGCGGCTGCTGAGCGAGAATCCCGGCCGTGAAGGAACTGCCACTGCGTCAAGACCCGGTGCGCCTGGACAAATGGCTCTGGGCCGCGCGCTTCTTCAAGACCCGCGCGCTGGCCGTGGAGGCCATCGGCAAGCACCGCGTCGAGGTCAACGGTCAGCCGGCCAAGGCCGCACGCGAGCTGCGGGTGGGCGACCGCCTGACGCTGCGCGACCCCGGCCTGCCCGCCCGCGAAATCGAGGTGCTGGGGCTGAGCGACCTTCGCGGCCCCGCGCCGCTGGCGCAGACCCTGTACGCCGAAACGGCCGAGAGCCTGCAGCAACGCGAGGCGGCACGCGAACAGCGTCGCCAGGGGGTGGAACCCGCCCTGGCCATTGAGCAGGGCCGGCCCACCAAGCGCGACCGTCGCCATCTGGCCGACTGGCAGCGCTGGAGCGCGTCGCTGGACTGAACCGGACCCACCGCCCTTTTCTTGCGGGCCGGGGCCTTGAAACCCGCCCCGGCGTCCCCATATGCCCGCGCATGCCGGAAAAACCCCAGGCACCACAAGCCTTTAGACCATGACCCCGAACGACGCTTCCCCCGAGTCCACCGCCCAGCCGACCAGCGCTGACGTCGGTCTGCCGCCCTCCCCCGAGGTCCAGCTTGCCGAGCTGCAGGCCAAGCACACCGAGATGGCCGACGCCTACCTGCGCGCCAAGGCCGAGGTCGAGAACATCCGCCGCCGCAGCGAGGAAGAGGTCAGCAAGGCCCGCAAGTTCGCGGTCGAGTCCTTCGCCGAGGCCATGCTGCCGGTGCGCGACAGCCTGGAAGCCGCCATCGCTGCGCCGGACGCACCGGTCGAGAAGGTGCTGGAGGGCGTGCACATCACGCTTCGCCAGCTGGCCCAGGCGCTTGAACGCAACAAGGTGCTCGAGGTCAATCCGCCAGCCGGCACGAAGTTCGACCCGCACCAGCACCAGGCGATCAGCATGGTGCCCGCCGAGCAGGAGGCCAACACCGTGGTCTCGGTGCTGCAGAAGGGCTACCTGATCGCCGACCGCGTGCTGCGGCCGGCCCTGGTCACGGTGGCCGCCCCCAAATAAGCCGGATTGCGTGCCTTTCGGCCCGATCAGGCCTTGAAAACGCGCACAACAGACACAACTCCAACCCAACCGGACAGATTTTCAGGAGATTCAGAACATGGGCAAGATCATCGGCATCGACCTGGGCACCACCAACTCGTGCGTGGCCATCATGGAAGGCAACTCCACCAAGGTGATCGAGAACAGCGAGGGTGCACGCACCACGCCGTCGATCATCGCCTACCAGGAAGACGGTGAGGTGCTGGTCGGCGCCTCGGCCAAGCGCCAGGCCGTCACCAACCCGAAGAACACGCTGTACGCGGTGAAGCGCCTGATCGGCCGCAAGTTCACCGAGAAGGAAGTGCAGAAGGACATCGACCTGATGCCCTACACCATCGCCGCCGCCGACAACGGCGACGCCTGGGTGGAAGTGCGCGGCAAGAAGGTCGCGCCGCCGCAGGTGTCGGCCGAGGTGCTGCGCAAGATGAAGAAGACCGCCGAGGACTACCTGGGCGAGGAAGTCACCGAGGCGGTGATCACGGTGCCGGCCTACTTCAACGACAGCCAGCGCCAGGCCACCAAGGACGCCGGCCGCATCGCCGGCCTCGAGGTCAAGCGCATCATCAACGAGCCCACCGCGGCGGCCCTGGCCTTCGGCCTGGACAAGCACGGCAAGGGCGACCGCAAGATCGCGGTGTTCGACCTGGGCGGCGGCACCTTCGACATTTCGATCATCGAGATCGCCGATGTCGACGGTGAGAAGCAGTTCGAGGTGCTGTCCACCAACGGCGACACTTTCCTGGGCGGCGAGGACTTCGACCAGCGCATCATCGACTTCATCGTCACCGAGTTCAAGAAGGAACAGGGCGTCGACCTCACCAAGGACGTGCTGGCCCTGCAGCGCCTGAAGGAAGCGGCCGAGAAGGCCAAGATCGAGCTCTCCAACAGCACCCAGACCGACGTCAACCTGCCCTACATCACGGCGGATGCCAGCGGCCCGAAGCACCTGAACATCAAGCTCACCCGCGCCAAGCTGGAAAGCCTGGTCGACGAGCTGATCGAGCGCACCATCGAGCCCTGCCGCATCGCCATCAAGGACGCTGGCGTCAAGGTGGCTGATATCGATGACGTGATCCTGGTGGGCGGCCAGTCGCGCATGCCCAAGGTGCAGGAGAAGGTCAAGGAGTTCTTCGGCAAGGAGCCGCGCAAGGACGTCAACCCCGATGAGGCCGTGGCCGTCGGTGCTGCCATCCAGGGCCAGGTCCTGGGCGGCGAGCGCAAGGACGTGCTGCTGCTGGACGTCACCCCGCTGAGCCTGGGCATTGAGACCCTGGGCGGCGTGATGACCAAGATGATCAAGAAGAACACCACCATCCCGACCAAGTTCTCCCAGGTGTTCTCCACCGCTGACGACAACCAGCCGGCCGTGACGATCAAGGTCTTCCAGGGCGAGCGCGAGTTGGCCGCGGGCAACAAGAGCCTGGGCGAGTTCAACCTGGAAGGCATCCCGCCGGCGCCGCGTGGTCTGCCGCAGATCGAGGTGAGCTTCGACATCGACGCCAACGGCATCCTGCATGTGGGCGCGAAGGACAAGGGCACCGGCAAGGAGAACAAGATCACCATCAAGGCCAACTCGGGCCTGTCCGAAGCCGAGATCGAGAAGATGGTCAAGGACGCTGAGGCCAACGCCGCCGAGGACGCCAAGAAGCTGGAACTGGTGCAGGCCCGCAACCAGGCCGACGGCATGATCCACTCGGTCAGGAAGAGCCTGTCCGAGCACGGCGACAAGCTCGACGCCGGCGAGAAGGAGAAGATCGAGGCCGCGCTGAAGGACGCCGAAGAGGCGATCAAGGGCGAGGACAAGGCCGAGATCGACGCCAAGACCGAGGCCCTGATGACCGCCAGCCAGAAGCTGGGCGAGAAGATCTACGCAGAGCAGCAGGCGGCTCAGGCCGCGGCTGGTGCCGACGCGGCGCCGGGCGGCGACGCCCCGCAACAGGCCAAGCCGGCCGACGACAACGTGGTCGACGCCGAGTTCAAGGAAGTCAAGAAGTGATCTTCCGATATCCCGGTCAGGCCGCTGGCCTGCCGTGATATCTCGCCGCGTTCGATGTGACAGGCCCCCGCCTGCACCTCAACGCGGCGTTTTGCGTACACGAACTGCGAGCTCTGTATGGCCAAGCGCGACTACTACGAGATCCTGGGGGTGGCCAAGAACGCCTCCGAGGACGACATCAAGAAGGCCTACCGCAAGCTGGCCATGAAGTACCACCCTGACCGCAATCAGGGCGATGGTGCCAAGGCCGCCGAGGAGAAATTCAAGGAGGCCAAGGAGGCCTACGAGATGCTCTCTGACACGCAAAAGCGTGCGGCCTACGACCAGTACGGCCACGCCGGCGTCGACCCCAACAGCGGCATGGGCCGTGGCGGCCCGGGCGGCGAAGGCTTCGGCGGCTTCGCCGAGGCCTTCGGCGACATCTTCGGCGACATCTTTGGCGGCCAGGGCGGCGGTCGGCGCGGCGGCGGCGGGCAGCAGGTCTACCGCGGCTCGGACCTGAGCTACGCGATGGAGATCACGCTGGAGGAGGCCGCCAACGGCAAGGACAGCCAGATCCGCATTCCCTCCTGGGACAACTGCGACACCTGCGGCGGCACCGGGGCCAAGCCGGGCACCAAGGCCAAGACATGCACCACCTGCAACGGCTCGGGCACGGTGCACATGCGCCAGGGCTTCTTCAGCATCCAGCAGAGTTGCCCGCACTGCCACGGCACCGGCAAGATCATCCCCGAGCCCTGCACCACCTGCAACGGCGCCGGCAAGACCAAGCGCCAGAAGACGCTGGAGGTCAAGATCCCCGCCGGCATCAACGAGGGCATGCGCATCCGCTCGGCCGGCAATGGCGAACCGGGCCAGAACGGCGGCCCGCCGGGCGATCTCTACATCGAGATCCGGATCAAGCCACACGAGATTTTCGAGCGCGATGGCGACGACCTGCACTGCACCGTGCCGATCGGACTGACCACCGCGGCACTGGGCGGTACGGTGGAGGTGCCCACGCTGTCGGGCAAGGTCGAGATCGAGTTGCCCGAAGGCACCCAGCATGGCAAGACCTTCCGCCTGCGCGGCAAGGGCATCAAGGGCATCCGCTCAGCCTATCCGGGTGACCTGTTCACCCACGTGGCCATCGAAACCCCGGTGAAGCTCACCGAGCACCAACGCAAGCTGCTCAAGGAACTTGACGAGTCCTTCAGGAAGGGCGGCGACAAGCACTCGCCCAACTCCAAGAGCTGGGCCGACCGGGTCAAGGACCTGTTCAAGTAAGATCCAGCATCCAGGTTCAGGCCCGCCGGCGTCGCCCGCGGGCCTGTTTTCTTGTGGAGCGGGCTCAAGTTCCTTGGCCAGCGGCCGAAACAGCCGAACAGGACCCAGCACCAGCTTGCAGGCTCGGCGCCGGGCAGGCTGCCGCGTGTTCCCTTGCTGCGGTGGCATCGAAGGAGACACCGCATGGCCACAACCCTGACACCCTACAGCCAGCTGCACGCACTGATCATCGACGACATGTCGGTGCAGCAGACCACGCTGCGTGGTCAGTTGGCGTCACTGGGCATCGGCAAGGTCGACGTGGCAGGCAACGCCGAAGACGCACTGCGCCAGGTGCGGGCCAAACACTTCCACCTGATCCTGTGCGACTACAACCTGAACAGTCGCACCGACGGTCAGCAGTTGTTCGAGCATCTGCGCGAACTGGATCTGCTGCCGCCGGACTGCCTGTTCTTCATGATCACGGCCGAGGGTGGCTATGCCTCGGTGGCGGCCGCCACCGAGCACAAGCCCGACGCCTACCTGCTCAAGCCGATCACGGCCTCCGACATTGGCGAGCGCCTGCGTGCCCTGCTGGACCGTCGGCATGCACTGCTGCCCATCAGTCAATGCCTGCGCAAACACGATCTGGCGGCCGCGGTCGCGGCCTGCGACGAAGTGCTGGCCCGCAAGGACCGCTGGTTCGTGCAGGCGCTGCAACTCAAGGGCCAGACCCTGCTGCAGATGGGCCGTCCCGAGGACGCCAAGGCGGTCTACCGCCAGGCGCTGGATCTGCGCGCCGACCTGGTCTGGGCTCAGTTGGGGCTGGCCAGAGCACACAAGGCCGCCGGCCAGTTCGAGCAGGCCCGGATGATCGCCCAGGACATCGTCGGCAGCCACCACGGTGAAAAGCACATGGCGGCCTATGACGTGCTGGCCGAGTCGCTTGAAGCCCTGGGCGACCCCCAGGGCGCGATGTGGGTGCTCAAGGATGCGGCACGCGTCGTACCGTCCAGCAAGCGCCACCGCCTGCTGGGCGAAAGCGCCTACCGCAACGGCGACCTGGACACCGCCAAGGCCAGTCTCAGCCAGGTGGCCAAGGCCACCCGCAACTCCGTGGTGGCCCAGTCCTCGGATGTGCTGATGCTGGCCCAGACGCTGGTGGACCGTGGCGAGGCTGCCGAAGCGTTGAGCCTGTTGGCGGACACCCCCAACGCAGCCACCCACTGCGCGGTGTTCGGACCGGCCTCTCAGGCCATTCGCGCCCAGGCGCTGGCGCGCAAGGGCGATGCCAACGGCGCCGCCGCCGCCCTGGCGCAGGCCCGCCAGACACTGCGCAAACCCAAAGCTGATCTGGCCACCGTGGCGCTGGCACGGGCCGAGCTGGTGACCGGTGACGAGCAAGCGGGCCTGAGCCTGCTGCAACAGGCGGTCAGCGCCGACCACGAGAACCACCGCGTCAAGCAACTCATCGGCAAAGCCCTGGCAGACACGGGCCATGAGGACAAGCTGGAGCAGGTCATCGAGGCGGCGGCAGCCGGTCTGGAAGGCCGCGTCAAGGCAGCCAAGACCCTGTTCCGCGACAGCCGGCTCACCGAAGCGCTGGCCGAGATCGAGGCAGCGGTGCACGACTACCCCGAGAACACGGCCGTGTTGCTGCAGGCTGCGCAGATGAACTGCCTATCGCTGAGGCTGCAGAAACTGCTCGACCCGGTGGTGCTGGAACGTGTGCAGCAGTACCTCGCCAGACTGGACAAGCTGCTACCCGGCAACGACCGCGTCACGCAGATGCAGCGCTATTTCCGCGAGACGCTGGAGCAGCTGATGACGCCGCAGAAACTGGCCGCCTGAAGCAGCATGCCCAAGGACGCCGAGCAGCCGAGTCCGCCACTGGCGGCACTGGTGGTGCACGATCTCAAGAACGCACTGGGAGGCCTGGAGGCGCAGCTGCTGGCGCTGGCCGAACGCCTGGGCGACCCGCAGGCCGTCCAGCTCCACAGCGACTGCCGTGCGCTGCGCGAGCGCTTTGTCCAGTATCTGCTGGTCTATGGCGGCGAACAGGGGCTGCGCGCCCATCCCAGCGACGAGGACCCCGCCGAGCTGCTCGACAGCCTGGCCCTGGCCCTGGCCAGCCGCCACCCGGCGGTCCGGGTGCAGGTGCTCTCGCCGCAGGAGGCGCCGCCGTTCGCGTTCTTCGACGTCCGCCTGGTGCGCCTGGCGCTGGAGGCAGCACTGCACAATGCGGCCCGATTTGCGCGCAGCTGGATCGGCCTGCAGGCTTTCCGCAGGGGCCGCCTGCTGGTCTTCCGGATCGATGACGATGGTCCGGGACCCGGGGCAGCCGACCCCGATGCACGCCATGCCACCGGCCTGGGGACAGCGCTGTGCCAGGCCGTGGCGCGTGCCCATGGCGACGACGGCGCAATCGTCACCCTGGTCCCACGGCCCGGCGGTGGAGCGCGATTCGAGCTGATCCTGCCCGCCTGAGCCGGCCGGGACGCCGGCGCTGAGCGCGCATCAGCGCTTGAGTTCGCCCAGTCGATAGGCCTCTGACGCCATCTGGTAGTAGCTGATCGCCTCCTCGGTCAGGTGCCTGGACAACTCGTCGGCGGGCGCCGGGCGGCCCGAGGCGGCATCCACCACGCGCACGCGCCCGTTGGGCTTGAGCTCGACAATGCGACCCTTCTCGTAGTAGCCGACAGTCTGGTAGTTGGCCATCAGTGCGCGCTGGTGTGATGGACCGTCGCGCAGGATGTCGTGGCCGAAGAAGCGGGAACGGTAGCTGACATTCAGCAGTCCCAGCAATGTCGGGCCCACATCGATCTGCGAGGCCAATGTGTCCACCTCGCGGGGCTCCACCAGCCCGGGTGCCCAGACGATACAGGGGATCCGATAGGCATCGGGCGGCAGTTCCTGCTTGCCACGGCCGTTGTGCGTGTGGTCGGCAACAAAGACGAAGACCGTGTTGGCGAACCAGGGCTTGTGCCTGGCCTGCTCGACGAAGCGGCCGATGGCGTAGTCGGTGTACTTCACGCCGCCCTCGCGACCGGTCTTCGAGGGGATGTCAATGCGGCCCTCAGGGTAGGTGAAGGGACGGTGGTTGGAGGTCGTCATCACATGGGCGAAGAACGGCTGCTTGCGCGCCTCCCGGGCATCGAGCTCGCGCAGCACCAGCGTGAAGAGATCCTCGTCGGCCACCCCCCAGATATTCTCGAAGTGGATGTCCTCGGGCCTGAGGGCGGTGCGGTCGATCACCGTGTAGCCATTGCCCGAGAAGAAGGCATTCATGTTGTCGAAATAGCCGTAGCCGCCGTACAGGTACAGCGGCTCGTAGCCCCTCTCCCGGAACACCTCGCCCAAGGTGAACATCTGGGCGTTGTCAGGCCGCTTGACGATCGAATGCCCTGGCGTCGGTGGCACCGACAAGGTCAAGGCCTCAAGGCCGCGCACGGTGCGGGTGCCAGTGGCGTACAACTGCTTGAACACCAGGCCTTCACGCGCCAGCTGATCCAGGTGGGGTGTCAGGCCACGGCGGTCGCCCCAGGCGGCCAGAAAGGAGGCGCTCAGGCTCTCGATGGAGACCAGGACGACGTTGTGCCTGCGCTCCGGCCCGACCGCAACGATCTCGCGGTCAAAGGGCCGTTGGGTGACGGTGACCGGCTTGTGACCGGACAGCTCCAGCGCCAGTTCGGCGGCTGCCCGCTGGCGCGGCAGCGTGGCGTAGAAGCGCTCATAGTCGATCTCGTTGGTCCAGAAGGCATGCCAGAAGTCGTAGTAGCCGTTGCCTGCCAATTCATCGAGCTGGGCGTTCGAGGAGAACTCCTTGTAGCGCGCATCGACGGCCACATAGGCCAGCGCCGGCATCAGCATCCAGACCACGGCCACGGCAAGGCGTGCGCCGAGGGCCGGAGCCGCCGACCGGACCGCCGGCAAGACCCAACGGCAGGCCAGCCACCACAGCAGCATCGACGCCACGGCCACCCCACCCAGCATCAGCGGCAGGTTGTAGGACTCGCGGATATTGCCCACCACCTCGTTGGTGTAGATCAGGTAGTCCACGGCGATGAAGTTGAAGCGCGACGCGAACTCGTTCCAGAAGGTGAACTCCGAGACGCCCACAAACACCAGCAGCACCGAGCAGCCCAGCAGGCAGGCGCCGATCACCCAGGCCAGGCTGCGCCCTCCCCCCCAGCGCTGCCCCGGCCACAGCGCCATCAGCAATGCGAGTGGCCCCAGGCCGTGCACGGCCGCCGCGGTATCGAACACCACACCGATGCCCAGGGCCGGCAGCAGCCGCCAAGGCAGGAACAGCGATGCATCGCCGTTGAACACCGCCAGGCCGACCCGCACGGCGGCGTTGACGATGAGGAACAGCCCCAACAGACGCCACAGCGCCCCCATGCGACCCACGAACCCAGGACGCCACCGCGTCGATACCCGCTTGAACATCACACTTCCTGACACCACGGGCCTGACCCGCGGCGCATGGTACTGCGTCGTCGGGCCGCGAAGCTTTCAGAACAATGAAGACTGCCGCGGGTCTCCTGGCGCGGGCGGGGGCGCGGGGCGTTGAAACTGGCTGCGGTCCAGCGCCACCCGCTCCCGGTTCAGGCCCAGCCGGGCAACGGCCTTGTGGAAGCGCTGACGGCGCAGCTCAGCCCAGACCCCTTCGCCTTGCATGCGCGTGCCGAAACGGCCATCGTTGTCCTTGCCGCCACGCTGCTCGCGCACCCGTGCCATGACCCGGGCCGCCCGGTCCGGGAAGTGCTGCGACAGCCAGTCCTGGAACAACGGCGAGACCTCCCAGGGCAGGCGCAGCGGGATCGAGAAGGCGCGGGTGGCGCCTGCCTCGGCCGCGGCGGCCAGGATGGCTTCAAGCTCAGGCTCATTGATGAAGGGGATCACCGGCGAGACACTGACCCCCACCGGCACACCCGCGGCCACCAGTTGGCGGATCACCTGCAGCCGCCGCTCGGGTGCGGCCGCCCGCGGCTCCATCACTCGCGACAAGGCCGGATCCAGGCTGGTGATCGACACATACACTGCCGCCAGCCCCTGCTGCCCCATCGGGCCGATCAGGTCCAGGTCGCGCAGCACGCCGGCCGACTTGGTGATCAGGCTGAAGGGATGGCGGCACTCGGACAGCACCTCGATGACCGAGCGGGTGATGCGCAGCTCACGCTCGGCGGGCTGGTAGGCGTCGGTGGCGGCGCCGATGCACAGGTCTTGCGGCGTGTAGTTGCGGCTGGCCAGGGTCTCACGCAGCCGCTGGGCGGCGTTGATCTTGGCGATGATGCGGGTCTCGAAGTCCAGGCCGGGGGACAGGTTCAGGTAGCTGTGGGTGGGCCTGGCGTAGCAATAGATGCAGCCGTGCTCGCAGCCCCGGTAGGTGTTGATCGAGACATCGAAGCTGATGTCGGGCGAGTGGTTGCCGGTGAGGATGGAGCCCACCTGCTGCGGCGTCACCTGGGTAGGCTGCGTGGCGGGCGCCAGCGCCAGATCGTCCAGGCTGCCCCAGCCGTCATCGACGGCCACCCGCTGATCGCTGGCAAAGCGGTGCTCGATCGCCCATGCCGTGCCCCGTCCCTTGCGCGGCGGACGCAGCAGATGGATGGGCTGGGCGGCGGGGTGCGCGACGGGTGCGCAGGCGGGTACGGCGGACGGCATACTGTAAATTTATACAGTATTGTCCGCGGGCGCAAGCCCGGAGTGCTCAGTAGTGGACGCTCAGTACTCGCCGAACTCGGTGCCTGGCGCCAGATTGTCGAACTTGGTCAGCGGCTTCAGGAAGGCTAGGTGCAGCGAGCCCACCGGGCCATTGCGCTGCTTGCCGATGATGATCTCGGCGGTGCCGGGCACCTTGGACTCTTCCTTGGTGTAGTAGTCGTCGCGGTAGATGAACATGATCACGTCCGCGTCCTGCTCAATCGCACCCGATTCGCGCAGGTCGGACATCATCGGCCGCTTGTCGGTGCGCGTCTCGACCGAGCGGTTGAGCTGCGACAGCGCGATCACCGGGCAGTGCAGCTCCTTGGCCAGCGCCTTCAGGCTGCGGGAGATCTCGGAGAGCTCAGTGGCCCGGTTCTCGCCGCTGCTGGAATTGGTGCCCACCATCAGCTGGAGGTAGTCGATGACAATCAGACCCAGCTTGCCGCACTGGCGCGCCTGACGGCGTGCCCGGGCGCGCAGTTCGGCCGGGTTCAGACCCGGCGTCTCATCGATGAAGACCGAGGCCTTGGCCAGCTTGTCGACCGCCTCGGTCAGGCGGCCCCAGTCGTCGTCACGCAGACGCCCCGTGCGCAGCCCGGACTGGTCGATGCGGCCCAGCGAGCCCACCATCCGCAGCGCCAGTTGCGAGGCGCCCATTTCCATCGAGAAGACCACCACCGGCAGGCCTTCCTGCACGGCCACGTTCTCGGCGATGTTCAGCGCGAACGCGGTCTTGCCCATCGAGGGGCGCGCCGCCAGGATGATCAGATCGCCACCCTGCAGGCCGGCCGTCATCTTGTCGAGTTCATAGAAGCCGGTGCGCACGCCGGTGACGTCCTCGGCACCGTTCTCGGCGAGTTCGGTGACGCGGTCGATCAGCTGCATCACCAGTTGGTCCATGCTCTGGAAACCGGTCTTGCTGCGCTGGCCTTCCTCGCCGATCTTGAAGATCTTGCCCTCGGCCTCATCGAGGATCTGCGAGACCTGGCGGCCCTGCGGATTGAAGGCCTGGGTGGCGATCTCGTCACTGGCGGCGATCAGTTTGCGCAGGATGGCGCGCTCGCGCACGATCTCCGCATAGCGGCGCATGTTGGCGGCGCTGGGCACGCTCTGCGCCAGCGCGTTCAGGTATTTCAGGCCGCCGACATCGTCGGCCTTGCCCAGGTTCTGCAACTGCTCGAAGACAGTGATCACGTCCGCCGGCTTGGACTGGCTGATCAGGGCCCCGATGGCGCCGAAAATCAGCTTGTGCTCGTGGCGGTAGAAGTCATCCTCCTGCAGCACGTCGCCGGCACGGTCCCAGGCACCGTTGTCCAGCAGCAGGCCGCCCAGCACACTCTGTTCAGCCTCGATCGAGTGCGGCGGCACGCGCAGGCGGGCCACTTCCTCGTCGCGCGGCGGGGTGCGGGGATCGTGGGCGTCGAAGATCGTGGTCATCGCGGTGATCATACGGGCGCACCTCCCCGCCGCCTGTGGACAAGCCTGGGGAGATCGCGGGGGCGACCGGTGGACAGCCGGGCGCGCCAAAGAAAAAGGGCCGGAACAGCTCCGGCCCTCGTGGCAGCGCAGGCCAGCGGCCTGCGGCGGATCAGTCGGTCTCGCCGACGACCTTGATGGTGACCTCGACCACCACGTCGGTGTGCGGAGCCACCTGGACCGGGAACTCGCCCACGGCCTTCAGCGGGCCGTTGGGCATGCGCACCTGGGCCTTGGCGACCTGGAAGCCTTGCTTGACCAGGGCTTCAGCGATGTCGTGGTTGGTGACCGAGCCGAACAGACGGCCGTCCACACCGGCCTTCTGGGTGACGACCACCACCAGACCGCCGAGCTTCTCGCCCAGGGCTTGTGCGGCAGCCAGCTTCTCGGCGGCAACCTTCTCCAGTTCGGCGCGGCGGGCTTCGAATTCCTTGATCGCGGCGTCGGTGGCGCGGCGGGCACGCTTGGTCGGGATCAGGAAGTTGCGGGCGTAGCCGTCCTTGACCTTGACGATGTCGCCCAGGTTGCCCAGGTTGGCGACCTTGTCCAGCAGGATGATTTGCATGGTGTCGGTCTCCTTAGACGCGGTGCTGGTCGCTGTACGGCAGCATCGCCAGGAAGCGCGCGCGCTTGATGGCGGTGGTCAGCTGACGCTGGAAGAAGGCGCGGGTGCCGGTCAGGCGGGCCGGCGTGATCTTGCCGTTTTCGCCGATGAAGTCACGCAGCAGGTCGACGTCCTTGTAGTCGATCGACTCAACGCCGGCGACGGTGAAACGGCAGAACTTCTTGCGGCGGAACAGCAGCGATTGCTGGTTGCGCTTCGGACGGCGGTCCTTGGAAAAACGGCTCTTGGGCGGGGGCATGATGACCTCTTTCGAAACTGAATCTGGATCAAAGCGTTGTCAGGTGCCGGGCTCGACTTCGGTGATGTGGAAGACCAGACCCTTGCCATTGCGCGAGGCGGTGAGGAATCCGGCAACAGTCACCGGTTCTCCCAGCCCCAGCGCGGCGATGCGTCGCGTGATCGCCCCGATCGCCACCGCTCTCATCTCCAGGGAGACTTGGCGGGGTTGGCCGTCTTCGCTGACCGTGGACTGGTGCGCAAGCTTCAGGTCCAGGGCCGGGAGTCCGGCGGGGGTGTAGCGCGTCGCGCCGCGTTCGACCAGGCTGGCCGCGAGAACCAGGCGGTTCATCGCGTCAGGCCCGGACGGGCGACACCTGCGAAGTTCAGGCGGTGGTCTCCTGGGCGGCCTTGCGGGCCTCTTCCTTCTCGACCGAACGCATCATCACCGAGGCAGCCGTCTCGGCCTTCTCGAGCTTGACGGTCAGGTGGCGCAGCACGGCGTCGTTGAAACGGAAGCCCGTTTCCAGCTCGGCCAGCACGTCCTTCGAGCACTCGATGTTCAGGCACAGGTAGTGCGCCTTGGCGAGCTTCTGGATCATGTACGCCAGTTGGCGACGGCCCCAGTCCTCGACGCGATGCACCTTACCACCGCCCGCGGTGACCAGGCCCTTGTAGCGCTCCAGCATGGCCGGAACCTGTTCGCTTTGATCCGGGTGGATCAGCAGAATGATCTCATAGTGACGCATGAACACTCCTTGTGGATATCCGCTGGCGTTGCCACCAATGGGAGAGCCGCCCTGCGCGTCAAATGCAGGTGCGGCAAGGGGAAAAGCCGATGATTCTAGCAGGAATCGCGGGCCGGTGGGGCAGCGCAGCGCCTCAGGGCGCTGCGGCCTTCAGCGACGCTGGGCCAGCTGGGTCCAGGTCTGGATCACGGTGTCGGGGTTCAGCGAGATCGACACGATGCCCTCGTCGGCCAGCCACTGGGCGAAGTCGGGGTGGTCGCTGGGGCCCTGGCCGCAGATGCCGATGTACTTGCCGGTGGCGCGGCAGGCGTTGATGGCGCGCGAGATCAGCGAGCGCACCGCCGGGTCGCGCTCGTCAAAGTCGGCGGCCAGCAGCTCCAGGCCCGAGTCGCGGTCCAGACCCAGCGTCAGCTGGGTCAGGTCGTTGGAGCCGATCGACATGCCGTCGAAGTGCTGCAGGAACTGGTCGGCCAGGATGGCGTTGGACGGAATTTCGCACATCATGATGATGCGCAGCCCGCCCTCGCCGCGCTTGAGGCCGCGGTCGGCCAGCAGGCCCACCACGCGTTCGGCCTGGCGTACAGTGCGCACGAAGGGCACCATGATCTCGACGTTGGTCAGACCCATGTCGTTGCGCACCCGCTTCAGGGCCTCGCACTCCATGCCGAAGGCGTCGGCGAACTCCTCGCTGATGTAGCGCGAGGCGCCGCGGAAGCCCAGCATCGGGTTCTCTTCGTCGGGCTCGTAGCGGCTGCCGCCGATCAGCTTCTTGTACTCGTTGGACTTGAAGTCCGACAGGCGCACGATCACCGGCTTGGGCCAGAAGGCGGCGGCGATCGTGGCCACGCCCTCGGTCAGCTTGTCGACATAGAAGGCGCGCGGCGAGGCATGGCCCCGGGCCACCGACTCGACCGCCTTCTTCAGGTCGGGGTCGACGTTCGGGTAGTCCATGATCGCCTTGGGGTGGACGCCGATGTTGTTGTTGATGATGAACTCCAGCCGCGCCAGGCCGACGCCGGAGTTGGGAATCTGGGCGAAGTTGAAGGCCAGCTGCGGGTTGCCGACGTTCATCATGATCTTCACCGGGCAGTACGGCAGCTCGCCGCGCTGCACCTCGGAGACCTCGGTCTCGAGCAGGCCGTCGTAGACGTAGCCGGTGTCGCCTTCGGAGCAGACCACGGTGACCAGGGCGCCGTCGTGCAGGGTCTCGGTGGCGTCACCGCAGCCCACCACCGCCGGGATTCCCAGCTCGCGGGCAATGATGGCGGCGTGGCAGGTACGCCCGCCGCGGTTGGTGACGATGGCGCTGGCGCGCTTCATCACCGGCTCCCAGTTCGGGTCGGTCATGTCGGTGACCAGCACGTCACCGGGCTGCACCCGCTCCATCTCGGCAATGCTGCTGACCAGGCGCACCGGACCGGTGCCGATCTTCTGGCCGATCGCGCGGCCTTCGGCCAGCACGGTGGAGTGGCCCTTGAGCTTGTAGCGGTGCTCGACCTGGCCCTCGGCCTGGCTGCGCACGGTCTCGGGGCGGGCCTGCAGGATGTAGATGCGGCCATCCACCCCGTCCTTGCCCCACTCGATGTCCATCGGGCGGCCGTAGTGCTTCTCGATGATCATCGCGTAGCGGGCCAGCTCGACCACGTCGGCATCGGCCAGCGAGTAGCGGTTGCGCTGCTCGGGCGGGTTGTCCACCGTCTTGACCAGCTTGCCGCTGGCCTTCTTCTCGTCGGGCGTGGCGAACTCCATGCGGATCAGCTTGGAGCCCAGCGAGCGGCGGATGACCGGGAACTTGCCGGCCTGCAGCGCCGGCTTGTGGACATAGAACTCGTCGGGGTTGACGGCGCCCTGCACCACTGTCTCGCCCAGGCCGTAGCTGGAGGTGATGAAGACCACGTCCTTGAAGCCCGATTCGGTGTCGATGGTGAACATCACGCCGGCGGCGCCGACGTCCGAGCGCACCATGCGCTGCACACCGGCCGACAACGCCACCTCACTGTGGCTGAAGCCCTTGTGGACGCGGTAGCTGATCGCGCGGTCGTTGTAGAGCGAGGCGAAGACCTCCTTCATCTTGTGCAGCACCTCGTCGATGCCGTGCACGTTCAGGAAGGTCTCCTGCTGGCCGGCGAAGGACGCGTCGGGCAGGTCTTCGGCGGTGGCCGAGGAGCGCACGGCCCAGCTGGCGTCGGGCGAGTCGCCGGCCACACGGGCATATTCGGCGCGCACCGCAGCTTCAAAGTCAGCCGGGAACGGCGCGTTCTCCACCCAGCCGCGGATCTCGGCCCCGGCCTCGGCCAGGGCACGCACGTCATCGGTGTCGAGGGCCGCCAGGCGGGCGTTGATCTTGTCGGTCAGGCCGCCGAAGGCCAGGAACTCGCGGAAGGCGTGGGCCGTGGTGGCGAAGCCACCCGGCACCCGCACACCGGTCTCGGCGAGCTGGCTGATCATTTCGCCGAGGCTGGCGTTCTTGCCGCCAACGACCTCGACGTCGGTCATTCTCAGGTGTTCGAACGGAACGACCAGGGCGGTCGCCAATGCGGTGGAAGACATGGGAAGGCTCCTTGATGGTGAAAAACCGGGGGCGTCTTCCCTTGGCCGGCGCACGGCGAGGCCCACGCCGCAGCGCGTTGGCATTCGAGTTGGAGGCTGCGGGGGCTCATCGGGGCGGGGTGGGCGTGGCGGATGGCAGACGCAATGGCTGGGATTCTAAGGAGGGACTGCCTATCATGGGGTGTGTTTCCCCGCGCTTGAGAACTTTTCATGCCCAATCGAACCGTGTTCTTTGTCTCGGATGGCACCGGCATCACCGCCGAGACCTTCGGCAACTCGATCCTGGCCCAGTTCGCGATCAAGCCACGGCACATCCGGCGGCCCTTCATCGACTCGATCGACAAGGCCGAGAAGGTGGTCTCCGAGATCAACGCCACCTTCGAGGCCGAGGGGGTGCGGCCGATCGTCTTCATCACCCTGGCCCTGGACGACGCCCACCAGGTGCTGACCAGCCCGCGCTGCAAGGGCTTCGTGATGGACATGTTCAAGGCCTTCGTCGAGCCGCTGGAGCAGGAGTTCGGGCTGAAGTCCAATCACCGCATCGGCCGCTTCTCGGACGCCGCCAAGAGCCAGGAGTACAACGACCGCATCGAGGCGATCAATTTTTCGCTGGCCCATGACGACGGCCAATCGGCCAAGAACCTGGAAGCGGCCGACGTGATCCTGGTGGGGGTCAGCCGCAGCGGCAAAACGCCCACCTCGCTCTACCTGGCGATGCAGCACGGTATCAAGGCCGCCAACTATCCGTTGATTCCCGAGGACTTCGAGCGCGGCGCCCTGCCCGCCTCGCTGGCGCCGCACAAGCGCAAGTGCTTCGGCCTGACGATCGACCCAGAGCGCCTGAGCCAGATCCGCAACGAGCGCCGACCGGGCAGCAAGTACGCCGCGATCGAGAACTGCCGCGCCGAGGTGCGCGAGGCCGAGACCATGATGAAGCGTGCCGGCATCTCCTGGTTGTCGTCGACCCACAAGTCGATCGAGGAGATCGCCACCACCATCCTGCGGGATATACGCCCTGACAGGCTGATCTACTGACCGGGAGCCCGGCTGGCATACAGGCAGATCGCCGCCGCCGCCGCCACGTTCAGCGATTCTTCGCCGCCCGGCTGCGGGATGCTGACGGTGTGGGCGCAGCGGGCCATCAGCGCCTCATCCACGCCCCTGCCTTCATGGCCCAGCACCCAGGCGCAGGGGTGCGGCAGCGTCGCCTGGCCCAGAACCAGCCCAGCGTGCGAGCTGGTGGCCAGCAGCGGCACTGTCAGGCCGGCCAGATCCTCAGGGGCCAGCCCTTCGACCAGCTGCAATGCGAAGTGCGCTCCCATGCCGGCCCGAAGCACCTTGGGTGACCACAGCGCCGCCGTGCCCTTGATCGCCAGCACCTGGCGCACGCCGAAGGCCGCGGCGCTGCGCAGGATGCTGCCGACGTTGCCGGCATCCTGCAGCCGGTCGAGCACCACGCTGAACACGTCCGGCTCGATGGCGGCATCGATCGACAAGGCCAGCAAGGCGCCGACGCGCGGCGGCGACTCCAGCGTGCTGAGGGTGCGCATCATTGCGTCGGGCACCACCACCACGCGTCGCGCACGATCCACCCAGGCGCGCCAGTCACCGCCCTGGTGCCAGGCCGACTCGGTGAAGACCAGCGCGTCCAGGCTGCGACCCCGATGCAAGGATGCGGACACCAGGTGATCTCCCTCCAGCCAGACCTGACTCAGCTTGCGGTAACCACCCGGATCCTGGCCCAGCTTGCGGATGCGCTGCAACAGCGGATTGTCACGGGCGCTGAGGAACTGCGGCTCGCTCACAGATGACCTCCCGTGGCCAGCGCTTCACGCACCGGGCCAAAGCTCTGGCGGTGCAGCGGCGTGGCGCCGTGCTGGCGCAATGCCGCCAGATGCCCGGGCGTGGGATAGCCCTTGTGTCCCGCGAAGCCATAGGCAGGGTAGGCCCGGTGCATCTCGGCGCACAGCTGATCCCGGTGGACCTTGGCCAGGATCGATGCGGCCGAGATGGCCGCCACCCTGGCGTCGCCCTTGACGATGGCCTGCGCAGGGACGCGAAGGGTCGGCAGACGATTGCCGTCCACCAGCACCCGGTGGGGAAGGAGCCGGAGGCCCTCGACGGCGCGCTTCATCGCCAGCATGGTCGCGTGCAGGATGTTCAGCTCGTCGATCTCCTCGACGCTGGCCTCGGCGATCTTGAAGCACAGGGCCTTGGCGCGGATCTCGTCGAACAGGGCCTCCCGGCGCCGGGCGCTCAGCAGCTTGGAGTCGGCCAGTCCGGCCACCGGATGGAGATCGTCAAGAATCACGGCTGCAGCCACCACCGGTCCGGCCAGCGGGCCGCGACCGGCCTCGTCGACACCAGCCACCAGACCCGGCGACTCGAAGCTCAGGGCGATCTGCTCAGGCTTGACTGAGGACTTGCGCGATGGCATGGCTGGCGCGCTGCGCGGTGTCCTGGCGCAGCATGAGGTGCAGTTCGGTGAAGCGTGCGTGCAGCGCGTCTCGGCGAGTGCTGTCATCCAGCCAGGCACGCGCAGCGTCGGCGATGGCCGAAGGCGTGGCCGCATCCTGGATCAGCTCGGGCACGGCAAAGTCACGCAGCAGAACATTTGGCAGGCTGAACCACGGCAGGTAGGCCTTGTCCTTCATCAGCCAATGGTTCAAGGCGTTCAGGCGGTAGACCACCACCATGGGGCGCTTGAAGAGGGCCGCCTCTAGCGTCGCCGTCCCGCTGGCGATCAGGGTCAGGTCGCAGGCCGCCAGGGCCTCGTGCGAGCGGCCATCGAGCAAGTGAACCTGCAGGCCCGGCGCATGGGTGGCAATGGCCGCGTCGACCCATGGGCGCAGGCCAGGCGCCACCGGCAGCACACAGCGCAGGTCCGCACGCTCGCGCTGCAACTGCAGCGCGGCCTGCAGCAGTGGCGGCGCGATGTGGGTGATCTCGCTGCGCCGGCTGCCAGGCAGCAGGGCCAGCACCACGGCTTCATCGTCCAGACCCAGCGCGGCGCGGGCCGCCGCACGTGGTGGCTGCAGCGCAATCAGGTCCGCCAGGGGATGGCCCACAAAGGTGGCAGGCACCCCGTGCTCGGCCAGCAATGCGGGCTCGAACGGGAACAGGCACAGGACATGATCGGCCGCCGCGGCCAGCGTCTTCACGCGCTCGCCGCGCCAGGCCCAGATCGACGGGCAGACAAAGTGCACCGTCTTCAGGCCTTGCTGGCGCAGGCTGCGCTCCAGCGCAAAGTTGAAGTCCGGCGCGTCGATGCCGACGAACAGCGCCGGCCGCTCGGCCAGCAGCCGCTGGCGCAGCGACCGGCGAATGCCCAGCAGTTCGGGCAGATGGCGCAGCGCATCGACATAGCCGAAGACCGACAACCGATGACTGGGCCACCAGGCGTCAAAGCCCTGGGCCTGCATCTTCGGGCCGCCGATGCCGCCTGCGATCAAGCCGGGCCAGCGCGACCGCAAGCCCTGCAACAAGAGCCCGGCCAGCAAGTCGCCGGAGGCCTCACCGGCGACCATCGCCAGGCGAGGAGCCGTCGATGGGTGCATTGCCGCCCCGGTTGTCGTCAGCGCACCAGGCCGCGCGTGGAGGCAGCCAGGAAATCAAGCATGGTGCGCACATCTGGATCCTGCGCGCCCAGCGCCTCGATCTCGGCCCGGGCCTGTTCCAGCGTCAGGCCGCCCCGGAAGAGCAGCTTGTGCATCTGGCGGATCAGCTTCTGGCGCTCCTCGCTGAAGCCTCGGCGCTTCAGACCGACCAGGTTGACGGCGCGAACCGCCAGCGGGTTGCCGTCCACCGTCATGAAGGGCGCGACGTCCTGCGCCACATGGGCCTGAAAACCGATCATCGCCTGGGCCCCGATGTGCACGAACTGCAGCACGCCGGTGAGACCACCAATGGTGGCCCAGTCCCCGACATGCACATGCCCGGCCAGGGTCACCCCGTTGGCCAGTACGCAATGGTCCCCGAGGCGCACGTCGTGGGCCACGTGGACATAGGCCATGACCCAGTTGTCGCTGCCCACCCGGGTGATGCCCTGCTCCTTGTGCGTGCCGGTGTTGAAGGTGCAGAACTCACGCACCGTGTTGCGGTCGCCGATGACCAGCTCGGTGACCTCGCCACGGTGGTTGACGTCCTGCCAGATGTCCTGCGAGGTCGCGCCGATGGAGTTGAACTGGAAGAAACGATTGTCCCGGCCGATCGTGGTGCGGCCCTCGATCACGCAATGCGGCCCGATCACCGTGCCTGCGGCGATCCGGACGTGCGGTCCGATCACCGTGTAGGGACCGACACGGACGCTGCTGTCCAGCTCCGCGGCCGGATCGACGATCGCGGTTGGATGGATGTTCGGCATCGGCCGGGCCCGTCCTCAGGCGATCTTGCGCATCGTGCACATCAGCTCGGCCTCCGCGGCCAGCTCGCCGCCCACCAGGGCACGGGCGCTGTACTTGTAGATGCCGGCCTTGGCACGCAGGATGGTGGCTTCCAGGAACAGCTGGTCCCCCGGCTCGACAGGGCGCTTGAAACGCGCTCCGTCGATGCCCGCAAAGTACACCACGGTGTCGTCGCCCGGGTCGGTCTCCATCGAGGCAAAGGAGAGCAGCGCCGCCGCCTGAGCCATCGCCTCAAGGATCAGCACACCCGGCATCACCGGACGGTGCGGAAAATGGCCCATGAAGAAGGGCTCGTTCATCGTCACGTTCTTCAGAGCCAGGATGCGCTTGTCCTTCTCCAGTTCGGTGACCCGATCCACCAGCAGGAAAGGATAGCGGTGCGGGAGCCGCTGGAGAATTTGGTGGATATCCATCACGGGTGCGCTCATGGGGCGATCTTCTTTTCAAGGGCGCGAAGCCGGCTTCGCAAGGTGTGCAACTGGCGCAGTGTGGCTGCGTTCTTCTCCCAGGCCGCATTGTCGTCGATGGGAAAGACGCCGCTGTACTGGCCCGGCTTGGACAGCGAGCTCATCACGAAGCTGCCGGCGCTGACGTGGACGTGGTCGACGATCTCCAGGTGCCCCAGCACCATCGCTGCCCCGCCAAAGGTGCAATGCGCGCCGATGCGCGCGCTACCGGCCACGCCGACGCAGCCGGCCATGGCGGTGTGCGCGCCGATGCGCACGTTGTGGGCGATCTGGATCAGGTTGTCGAGTTTGACGCCATCGGCCAGCACGGTGTCATCCAGCGCACCACGGTCGATGCAGGTGTTGGCCCCGATGTCGACATCGTCACCGATCACCACGCTGCCAAGCTGCTCGATCTTCTCCCAGCGGCCCTGGTGTGGCGCGAAGCCGAAGCCATCGGAGCCGATCACCGCGCCAGGCTGCAGCACGCCCCGCGCACCGATCACGCAGCCGGCGCCTAGATGCACGCGCGCGACCAGCCGGGTGGCCTCACCCACCACCGCATCATGGCCGATCAGGCACTGCGGACCAACGACCGCGCCAGCGCCGATACGGGCACCGTCCTCGATGACGGCCAGTGCGGCCACATGGGCGCTGGGGTGCAAGTGCACGCCCTGGCCGACCACGGCGCTCGGATGCACGCCGGGCACCGCCTCGGGGCGAATCCGCTCCGCGAACCAGCGCGTGAGCCGGGCGTAGTAGAGGTAGGGGTCGTCGGTGACCAGCACCGCGGCACCCCGGGCCAGAGCGGCCTCGCGCAGGTCCTCGCGCACCACCAGCACGCCTGCCGCGCTGCGGTCCAGCAATGGACGCAGCCGCGCCTGCGCGACGAAACTCAGATCCTGCGCACCTGCCGACTCCAGGGATGCGATGCGCTGCACCTCACGCGAGCCGTCGCCGTGGAGCTGACCGCCCAGTGCGTCAACGATGTCGGCCAGGCGGATGGTCGACAGGGCGCCTGACGTCGCCGTCATGCCCTGCCGCGGCTTCACTTGCCGGCGTTGAGCGCGTCAATCACCTTCTTGGTGATGTCGACACGCGGACCGGCAAAGACCACATCCTGCAGGATCAGGTCGTACTTCTCGGTCTCGAAGATCTGCTTGATGACCTTGCTGGCGCGCTCGCTGACCGCTGCCAGCTCCTCGTTCTTGCGCTGGTTCAGGTCTTCCAGCAGCTCGCGCCGCTTGCGCTCGAAGTCACGCTGCTGCTCAGCCAGGTCACGCTGGCGGCGGGTGCGCTCGGCCTCGGCCAGCGTCGGACCGTCCTTCTCGAGCTTCTCGAAGGCCTGGCGAAGCTTGTTGCCGGTGTCGTTCAGCTCGGTTTCGCGCTTCTTGAACTCGGCCTCAAGCTTGGCCTGGGCAGCCTTGGCCGGCGACGCCTCGCGAAGCACCCGCTCGCCATTCACATAGCCGATCTTCAGCTCCTGGGCCTGGGCGGCGGCGAACGAGAGTGCCAGGGCCGAGGCGGCGAGCAGCGATTTCACAGGAGAGGTCATCATCAGAAAGCCGTTCCGATCTGAAACTGGAAGCGTTGGATTTTATCGCCCTTGAAGGAACGCAGCGGCGTCCCCCAGCTGAGCTTGAAGGGGCCGACCGGCGACACCCAGCTGACACCAATGCCGGCCGAAGCGCGCAGGTCGTTCAGGGACAGGGGCTGCCCCAGGCGCCAGACGTTGCCGGCGTCAGCAAATGCGAACACGCGCAGCGACTTGTCATTGCCGCTGCCAGGCACAGGCAGGTACAACTCGCTGTTCAGGTTGATGCGCTTGGGGCCGCCGTCGTAGGCGCCGGTGATGTCAACGCCGCCGAACGAACCCTGGTCGAACACCCGCACCGAGCCAAGACCACCGCCGTAGAAGTTCTTGAACAGTGGGTAGGGCTTGCCACCCAGACCGTAGCCCAGGCCGATCTCACCGTTGATTCCGAGCGTCAGCTTGTTGGTGATGGCAAAGTACTGCTGGTACTGGCCGTTGATGCGGGCGTAGGTGACATCGCCGAAGAGGCTGAAGTCGACGTTGACGCGCTGATAGCGGCCACGCGTGGGCACCAGCGGGTTGTCACGTTCCTCGCGCGCCCAGCCGATGGTCATCGGGAATGCGGTGGAGTGCGCGCCAAATGTCTTGGCGTAGGTGTAGTAACTGTTGGGAACACCCGCCGAGGTACCGATGATCGTCTGCTCGACGCCCAGGCCGAAGAAGACGGTGTCGTACTCGGTGAACGGCACGCCGAAACGCACCGCCATGCCGGGTGTGGCCAGCTGGTAGGCATCACCCAGGCTGTTCAGCGGCTTGGAGGTGCGGTAGTACAGGTCCAGCGAGCGCGAAACGCCGTCATCGGTGAAATAGGGATCGACAGTGCTGATCAGCAGGTTGCGCTGCGACTTGCTGGTGTTGACGTCCACCCCAAGGTAGTTGCCCGAACCGAGGATGTTCTCCTTGCGTACCGATGCGGACAGTGAGAGCTTGTCGTACTGCGAGAAGCCGGCCGCCAACTGCAGCGTGCCGGTCTGCTTCTCGGTCACGTTGACCACCAGGTCGACCTGATCGGGCGCGCCGGGCACCTCGTTGGTGTCGATCGTGACTTCCTCGAAGAAGCCCAGGCGCTCGACACGGTCGCGTGACAGCTTGATCTTGGTGCCGTCATACCAGGCGGACTCGAACTGCCGGAACTCGCGGCGGACGACCTCGTCACGGGTGACGGTGTTGCCGGCCACGTTGACGCGGCGCACATAGACCCGCTGGCCAGGCTGCCCCTGGAACACCACCACCACCTGACCGGTCTTGCGATCGATCTCGGTGCGCGGTTCGATCCGGGCAAAGGCGTAGCCATAGCTCGCGTAGAGGTCGCTGAAGGACTTGACCGTGGTCGTCACCTCCTCGCCGCGGTAGTTCTGGCCAGGCCGCACCAGCACACGGTCGCGGAAATCTCCATCGCGGCCAAGGAACTCGCCCTCCAGCTTGACGGCGGTCACCACATAGGGCTGACCCTCATCGACGGTGATGGTGATCGAGATGTCCTGCTTGTCCGGCGAGATCGTGACCTGGGTCGACTTGATGTCGAATTCCAGGTAGCCCCGGTTGAGGTAATGCGAGCGGATCTTCTCGAGATCGGCATTGAGCTTGGTGCGCGCATAGCGATCGGACTTGGTGTACCAGGTGAGCCAGCCGCCAGTGGTCAGGTCCAGCAGATCGAGCAGCGTAGACTCGGAGAACGCCTGGGTACCCAGGATGCGGATCTCGCGGATCTTGGCAATGTCACCCTCGCTGACAGTGAAGGCGATGTTGACCCGGTTGCGCTCGATCGGCGTGACCGTCGTGGTGACCTCGGCGCCATAAAAGCTCTTGCTCAGGTACTGGCGCTTGATCTCCTGCTCGGCGCGATCGATCACGGCTTTGTCGAAGGGTTGCCCCTCGCCAATGCCATTGTCCTTCAGCGCCTTGGCCATGGTGTCCTTGTCGAACTCCTTGAGGCCGCTGAAACTGACGGTGGCAATCAGCGAGCGCTCGTCGACCACGATGACCACGACCTTGCCATCGATGTCGACGCGGACATCCTTGAACAGACCCGTGGCAAACAGTGCGCGCAGGGCCGCTGAGCCCTTGTCGTCGTTGTAGCTGTCGCCGACCCGAAAGGGCAGCGCATTGAAGACACTGCCCGGATCGCCGCGCTGCAGGCCCTCGATGCGAATGTCTTCGATCTGGAAGGGCTCGGCCGCCCAGGCGGGTACCACCAAGGCAGCCATCGCCAGGGTGACAGCAGCCGGCACCGGGCGCAGCCGGCTCGTCAGGAAAGGAAATGGCATCGGAGAAGTCAATGCAGGCCCAGCAAGCGGGCCACGTCGTTGGACAGGGCGATGGACATCATCAGCAGGAGCACCACGGCGCCGCCTCGCTGCAGCCTGCGCAACCAGACATCCGAGACCGGGCGACCGGTCAGGCCCTCGAAAAGATAATACATCAGGTGCCCGCCATCCAGGATCGGCAGCGGCAGCAGGTTCAGCACGCCCAGGCCGACGCTGACGTTGGCCAGGAAGACCAGGAACTCGGTCAGGCCGATGCGCGCCGTCTGGCCGGCGTAGTCGGCAATCGTCAGCGGGCCGCTCAGATTCTTGACGGAGGCCTCGCCGATCAGCATCCGCCCGAGCATGCGCAGACTCAGGCTGGCGGTCTCCTGCACTTGGCGGACCCCCTGCGCCAGGCCCTCCAACGGCCCCAGGCGCACAGTCAGCAGTTCGGGCGGGGTGCCGATGTAGGCATCGATGCGCCCGTATGCCTGGCCACCCTCTTCCACCCGCCGGGGCTGGACCTCCATGTCCATCACCACGCCAGCGCGCTCGATGCTCCAGCGCATGGGTTGTGCGCCGCCCTGGCGGATGCGTTCACGCAGCGAGGCGGCGTCGGCCACCGGCTGATCATCCACCCGCAGAACGCGGTCGCCCTGACGCAGGCCGGCCCGCTCGGCCGGACCGCCAGACACCAGCGTGCCCAGCACCGGCTCGGTCCAGGGGCCAGGCAGACCGATCTGGTGCCAGGTGGCAGCGTCCAGGTCGTGGCCGTCCAGGCGGTCCAGCGCCAGGGTCAGTTCGCGGCGGCGGCCGCCACGCTCGTCGGTGACTTCAAGCTGCAGCGGCCGGTGTTCGGCCGCCGCCTGGGTGATGCGCCAGCGCAGGTCGTTCAGCGAGAGGATCTCCAGCCGCTCGCCCTCGTCGATGACAGCCGCCACCCTGTCGCCGGCCCGCAACCCGGCGTCGGCCGCCAGGCTGCCGGCCACGGGGGTGGCCAGGTGCGCGGCCGGCTCCCGGGTGC
>JAFLDI010000040.1 GCA_017302485.1 Burkholderiales bacterium
AGGCGGCCCGCTGGTACCGTCGCGCCGCCGCCGCCGGCGATGTGGGCGCGCAATACATCCTGGCCACGATGTACGAGCAGGGGGAGGGCGTGGCGCAGGACCTGCGCCTGGCGCGCTACTGGTACGAGGCCGCCGCCCGCCAGGGCGACGAGGCGGCGCCCTGGAAACTCAAGGCCATGGACGCCGCAGCCTCAGGGCCTACAGCACCACCTTGACCATCGGGTGGGTACTCAGCGTGCGGTAGAGCTCGTCGAGCTGCTCACGGCTCGTCGCCGTGACAGTGATCGTCAGCCCGAGGTAGTTGCCACCCTTGCTGGGGCGGACCTCCACAGTGGCGGCATCAAAGCCCGGATCGAACTGCATCGCCACCGCCACGATGGCCTCGGTGAAGCCCTCGACATGCGCGCCCATCACCTTGATCGGAAAGGCGCTGGGGTACTCGATCAACGATTGCTCGGGCGGGATCTCGGCCACGCAGGCCTCCTTCAAGTCGATTGCTCGCGCTTGGCGCGCTGGTAGGCTTCATAGAGGCGCGCATAGACCGGGCCCGGCTTGCCGCGCAGCGCGCCGTGACCCACCGGCTCGCCGTCGATGCGGGTCACGGCCAAAACCTCCTTGCCGGTGGAGCTCAGCAGCACCTCGTCGGCGGCACGCAGGTCGGCCTCGCTGATGGGGCGCAGGTTGAAGGCGATGCCCTCCTCCTCGCACAGCTCGCGCAGCAGCCCCACGCGGACGCCTTCCAGCACATGATGGTCCATCAGCGGACCCAGCAGCGCCCCCTCGTGGACGATCCAGGCGTTGCTGGACGACCCCTCGGTCAACCAGGGACCACCGGCCTCACCGTCGCGCAGCAGCAGCGTCTCGGCGGCGCCGGCGTCGGCCGAGATCTGCCGCGCCAGCACATTGCCCAGCAGCGAAACGCTCTTGATGTCACCGCGCTGCCAACGGAAATCGTGTGCGGTGACACAGGCCACGCCATGATGGCGCTGCTCGGCCGGCACCGGCCGCATCGGCTGGCTGAACAGGAACACCGTGGGTGTCAGGCCGAGGGGCATGACATGGTCCCGCATGGCCACGCCGCGCGTGACCTGCAGGTAGACGATCTGGTCGTCGGCGGCCTGAGCGTCGATCAGTCGGCGGATACGCGCCAGCCAGCCATCGCGGTCCAGTGGCGCGGCGATGCGCAGCTTGTCCAGGTTGCGCGCCAGCCGCGCCATGTGCTGGTCGAAGCGGAACAGGCGGCGGCTGTAGACCGGCATCGCCTCATACACCCCATCGCCGAACAGGAAGCCGCGGTCCATCACCGACACCTTGGCCTCGGCCAACGGTTGGACCATGCCGTTGAGGTCGCACAGGAGGTCAGGCAGGGGGGCGGTCATGGCGTACTCCGTTCAGGCATGTCAGATTACTTGATCCACAGCCGAAGCGCATCCCAGGCGCGGCCCAGCAGGCCGGCCTGGGGGACCTCGTCCTGCACCAGCAGCGGCACCGCCGCCACGGGCGTGCCGCCGACGGTGCTGACCTTCAGCGTGGCCACGCGCTGGCCCTTGCTGAGCGGCGCCACCAGCGGGTCGATGCGTTCGACCGCGGTGCGCAGGTGCTCGGCCTCACCCTTGGGCACGGCCACCACCAGCGGGCCGTCGACGCCGAGGTCCACGGTGTTGCGGGCGCCCTTCCAGACCGGCACCGTCTGCACCGGCTTGCCGGCCTCGAACAGGCGCACCGCGTCGAAGGCGGTGTAGCCCCAGTTGAGCAGCTTCTGGCTCTCATTGGCGCGGGCCTGCATCGAGTCGGCACCCATCACCACCGACAGCAGTCGGCGCTTGCCGCTGGGCACCTCGCGCTGGGCGGTGGCGATCAGGCAGTAGCCGGCCGCCTCGGTGAAGCCGGTCTTCATGCCGTCCACCGACGCATCGCGAGCGAGCAGCAGGTTGCGGTTGGGCTGGCGGATGTTGTTGTAGCTGTACTCCTTGAGCGGGTAGTAGGCGGCGTGGCGCTCTGGGAAGTCGCGGATCACGCGCTGGGCGATCTCGGCCAGCTCGCGCGCCGTGCTGCGGTGACCGGCCTCGGTCAGGCCGGTGACGTTCTTGAACGAGGTGCCCTTGAGGCCCCAGGCCTCGGCCTGCCGGTTCATCTGCGCGACGAAGTTTTCGACCGTACCGGCGACCCCCTCGGCCAGGGCCACCGCTGCGTCATTGCCCGACTGCACGATCATGCCTCTGAGCAGTTCGTCCACCGTGGGCGTCATCTTGGGGTCGATGAACATCAGCGAGCCGCCCCCCTTGCGTTCGGCCCAGGCTCGCTCGCTGACCGGCAGGCGCTGGTCCAGCGCGATCTTGCGGTCCTTCAACGCCTGGAACACCACGTAGGCGGTCATCAGCTTGGTCAGCGAGGCCGGCTCGGCCGGTGCATCGGCGTTGCGTTCGGCCAGCACCTGGCGGGCCGTCATGTCGAGCAGCAGGTAGCCGCGGGCCGCCACTTCGGGCGGCTGGGGCCCCTGCGCGTGCGCGGGATGCGCCAGCCAGGCCAGCGCGGACAGGGTCAGGAGAAGCAGTCGTTTCATTGGGGTCAGCACAACGCGCAGCCTGCAGGCTGCGTCAACAGGGAAGGATGCGGCCGCACTCAGCGGTGCCAGGCGTCGGTGACGATGGACTTGAGCAGCGCGAGCTGGCCGTGGAAGAAATGCCCGACTCCCGGCACCACCACCACCGGCTGGGCCTGCGGTCGGGCCCAGTCCAAGGTGGCGGACAGCGGTACCACCTCGTCGGACTCGCCGTGGATCACCAGGGTTCCCGGCGCGACGGCAGCGACCTGAAAGTTCTGCGTCGCCGGACCCACCAGCACCAGCCGCTCGACCGGCTGGCGCCCGGCCAGACGTGCAGCGGCCTGCGAGGCCACATAGGCACCGAAGGAGAAGCCGGCCAGCGCCAATGGCAGGGCGGGGTTGCGCTGCTGGTCGATCACCGCCAGGGCATCGTCGATCTCGCCGGCGCCATGGTCCCAGGCGCCCTCTGAGGCCCCGACACCGCGGAAGTTGAAGCGCACCGACCGGTAGCCCAGTTGCACAAAGGCCCGCGCCAGGGTCTGCGCCACCTTGTTGTCCATCGTGCCGCCGTGCTGAGGATGCGGATGGCAAACCACCGCCACCCCGCGCAGGGCGGCGCCGGTTGTCGGCTCGTCGATCGCCAGCGCAATCGCCCCGGCAGGGCCGGACATCAGCAACCGACGGGTGTGGGCATTCATCAGCGGCCCACCGAGGGTGCCAGCTGCAACCGCTCGACGGGTCGGCCGTTCTTCAGGTGGGACTCGACAATCTCGTCGATGTCGGTCGGGTCGACAAAGGTGTACCAGACCGCCTCGGGATAGACCACCGCCACGGGGCCGCCGGCGCAGCGGTCCAGACAGCCCGCCTTGTTCACCCGCACCCCGCCCGGCCCCGCCAGCCCGGCCGCCTTGACCGCCTGCTTGCAGTGCTCAAAGGCCGACTGCGCGCCCTGGCTGGCACAGCAGTCCTGCCCGGGCTCACGCTGGTTCAGGCAGAAGAACACATGGTGCTTGTAATAGCTCATGCCGCGATTGTAGGCAGCGCCTCACTCGCGAGCCGCCAGCCGATGCAGCAGCCAGACCAGTGCCAGATAGGGCCAGAACCAGCCGATCCACTGCGCCAGACCGTGAAAGCGGATGAAGCGCCCCTGCTCCCAGGCCTGCAGACTGTCGGCGAAGTACGGGTCGGCCGGCACCTGAGCCACCAGGGCCACCAGGCCCACCAGCACCGCCACGCCCAGCCCGGCCGCCAGCCGGGCACTCAGGGCCGACAGCAGCAGCAGCAAGACGCTCACCGCGACCAGTGCCGGCCTGACCTCGGGCCCCAACCAGCCCAGCGCGTGCGCCGGGCCGAAATTCAGTGCCGCAGACAGGGTGGTCGTCGCCAGGCCCAACAGCACCGCGCCAATGCACAGCAGCAGGCGCCGCCATCCAGGGGGGGTCACCGCGCAGGCCAGCAGGCAGGGCGCCAGCAGGCCCAGCACCATGCCCAACCCGGTGACGACCACCACGGGCCGCTCGATCGGCGCCGGCACATCACTGATCCATTCCAGCGCCTCCTGGGCCCAATCGACATCCACCAGCAGGCCCACCAGCCCGTCCTGGATGCGCTCCCAGCCCAGGCCCAGGCCCATCGGGAACGGCGCCGGAAACAGCAGGCCCAGCGGCCATGCCAGCAACAGCCCGAGTGGCAGATCGCCGCCGACGAACCAGCGCTGACGCCAGCTCCTCCAGTGCCCCGGCCACCCGGCGGCCACCAGCACGGCCGCCAGCAGGCCGCCCAGCAGCCCACCGGCACTGTTGAGCGCCAGGTCCAGCAGCGACGGGTAGCGTCCCGGGATCAGGTGCTGGGCCATCTCCATGGCATAGGACAGCGTGGCGCAGCCCGCTGCCGCCAGCCACACCGAACCTGTCGGTGCCCCCCCCCGGCCACGGTGCGCCAGTACCAGCAGCGCCCCCAGTGGCGCGTAACCAAGCAGGTTCGCCCAGATGTCGAAAACGGGGTGCCAGGGCGGCAACGGCAAGCGCAGCAGATCCAGCACACTGGCTCCGACCGGCCATTGCCAGCCGCTGAACGGATACAGGCTGGCATAGACGATCAGGCCGGCAAAGGCCAGCGCCAGCGCCGCGGCAGAGTTGCCTTCTGAGTGACGCGCCACGGCCGATCCTGGTGGATCAGGGCTTGACCACCACCAGCACGACGATGGCGATGAACAGCAGCACCGTCACCTCATTGAAGACGCGGTACCAGCGGTCGCTGCGGCGATTGGCCAAGGCCTCGAAGTCCTTCAGCAGGCGCCGGCAGACCTCCTGGTAGACCAGCACGCCCGCCACCAGCAGCAGCTTCAAGTGCATCCAGCCACTGCCCGGCCCCAGGCCGATGCCGTAACCCAGCCACAGCACCCCGCCCAGGAGCACCGCCGGAAGCATCAGCACCATCATGAAGCGCTGCAGCTTGCGCGCCATCAGCAGCAGCCGTTCACGCTCGGCATGGCTGTCGTGGGGCACCATGGCCAGATTGACGAAGATTCGCGGCAGGTAGAACAGGCCCGCGAACCAACTGGCCACGAAAACGATGTGGAAGGCCTTGACCCAGAGGTAGCTCATCCGGGCATTATCAGCGGCCTGAAAAGAAAGAGCCCCGGCCGAGGGCCGGGGCTTGAAAGCCTTGACGCTGTCATCACGTGAAGGCACCTGCTCAGGGAGGAAAAGCAGGGAGCGCGACCCTCGCGGGCCATGCTCAAGGCGGACTTTAACACCAGGCGTCGCATCTGTACCATAGGGGGTCCCACGAACTCCGGCGGTTGTTGCATCTGCGGCATTGCCGCCTTGCCTGCCATTGCCCTCATGAGCCTGCCCAGCTTTCCGGCCGCCCGTCCGCGCCGCCTGCGTCGCGACGCCTTCAGCCGCGCCATGGTGCGTGAGCACACCCTCACCGCCGCCGATCTGATCCTGCCGGTCTTCGTGCTGGATGGCGAGAACCAGGTTCAGGACGTGGCCAGCATGCCCGGTGTGCAGCGCATGAGCGTCGACCGCTTGTTCGCTCGGGCTGAACAGTGTCTGGCGCTGGGCGTGCCGGTGATGGCGCTGTTCCCGGTGATCGACCCCGCGCTGAAGGACCCCCTGGGTCGCGAGGCCACCCGCCCGGAGGGCCTGGTGCCGCGCGCGGTGCGGGCCCTCAAGGCACGCTTCCCGGAGCTGGGCGTGCTGACCGATGTCGCGCTGGACCCGTTCACCAGCCACGGCCAGGACGGTCTGCTGGACGAGACCGGCTACATCCTCAACGACGAAACCGTGGCCACGCTGTGCGAGCAAGCCCTGGTGCAGGCCGAGGCGGGCGTCGACATCGTGGCCCCCAGCGACATGATGGACGGCCGCATCGGCGCCATCCGCGACGCACTGGAGGCACGCGGCCACATCCACACCCGCATCATGGCCTACAGCGCCAAGTACGCCAGCGCCTTCTACGGGCCCTTCCGCGACGCGGTGGGCTCGGCGGCCAACCTGGGCAAGAGCGACAAGAAAACCTACCAGATGGACCCGGCCAACAGCAATGAGGCGTTGCGTGAGGTGGCGCTGGACATCGCCGAAGGCGCCGACATGGTGATGGTCAAACCCGGCCTGCCCTACCTGGACATCGTGCGCCGCGTGAAGGACGAGTTCCGCATGCCCACCTTCGCCTACCAAGTCAGTGGCGAGTACGCGATGATCAAGGCCGCGGCCCAGAACGGCTGGCTGGACCATGACAAGGTCATGATGGAGGCGCTGCTGGCCTTCAAGCGCGCCGGCGCCGACGGCGTGCTGAGCTATTTCGCGCTGGACGCCGCTCGCCTGCTCAAGCAGGGCTGATGCGCGTCTTCCACATCGCCGCCGACCGCCTGCACGAGCTGCAGGAGCTGCCGCAGACGCTGCCCGCCGAGGGCTTCCTCTGGATTGGCACCGGCCGGCGGCAGTTCGAGGTGCACCTGGCCGAAATCCAGTCCGCGCTGCAGCGCTGGGTGGGCGCGCCGCTGGTGGACCTGCACATCAGCGATCTGCTCAACACTCAGCTGCCCTCGCAGTTCGACGACACCTCCTGGTACGACCTGATGGTGGTCCGGCGGCTGGCCGCCGGCAGCGGCAGCCAGAGCCTGTTCCTGGGCAGCGAGAAGGGCACGCTGGCATCGTCCTACCAGGCCCTCGACGCCATCGACACCAGCCCGATCGGCTTTGCGGTGTTCGATCGCGTGCTGCTGAGCGTGCACCCGACCGACTGCCAGGTGCGCGAGCACTTTGCGGTGCGCCTGGCCCAGCACGCCCAGGAAAGCGACCTGCGCGGCAGCGCCCGTCTGCCCACCAGCCCGGCCGAGCTGATGCTGCGCATGGTCAACCATGTGGTCGACAACTACCTGGACCTGCGACGGCTGCTGACGCGCCACTTCGCCACGCTGCAGACCGAGCTGCTGGCGCGACGCCAGCGCAGCGTCGACTGGTCGCTGATCGTGCGCTCGCGCGATGCCCTGCACCTGCTCGAGGACGTCTGCGAAGACCAGCGCAGCGCAGTGCAGGAGTGGATCGACGCGCTGGATGAGTGGCCCGCGGCCACCGACGCCGCCACCCGCCGCGAGCGCGACCTGCTGCGGGTGCGCTCGCGCGACGTGCTGGAGCACATCGAGCGCGTGCTCACCCACGTGCGCCGGCTGGAGCAGTCCGCCGAGGCCGGGCTGCAGATGCACTTCGCCCTGGTCGGCCAGCGCACCAACGACATCATGCGCACGCTGACCGTGATCACCGCGCTGTTCCTGCCGATGAACCTGATCACCGGCTTCTTCGGCATGAACTTCGACGGCCTGCCGCTGATCCACACCCAGACCGGCGTCTGGATCGCGGTCGGGATGATGGGGGTGATCGCGATGGTGCTGGGCGTCTTCTTCTGGCGGCGGCGGCTGCTGGGCAGCAGCCGCGGGTGAGTACTGACCTGAGCCCCTTTCTTGCACAACAGCCAGGGAGGACGTTCACATGAAACGGCGTTCCTTGATGGGCGCACTGCTGGTGCTTCCCCTGCAAGCAATGGCCGCTACCGGCTACTCCGCGCTGGACGTAACGCCCGCGGACAGTTCGGACTGCCGCCCCCTGGGCCTCAACGCCAGCGGGCAGGTGGCCGGTTGGACCGCGCTGGCTGGCACCGGCCAGACCCGTGGCTTCGTCACCGGCCCGGCCGGCGCCAACGCCCGTCTGATCGAGACGCTGGGCGGCAGCGGCAGTTGGCTGGGCAAGATCAATGACCCAGGTCAGGCGGTGGGCCTGTCGTACCTGCCGGGCGATGTCTCCACCCAGGCCATCGTGGTTGAGGCCGGTAGCACGGTCCCCACGCCCATTGGCGTCCTGGGTCGATCGGGCAGCGCCCGGGCAATCAACAACAAGGGGCGGGTCATTGGCAACCTGTACGACCCTTCCGACCATCTCGAGCACGCCTTCATCACCCGTGGCCGGGGCTACCGGCCTCGCCTGGGTGAGGCCGGTCTGACGCAAGCAGCCGTCCTGATCGACGGCACGGTGGCAGGCACCACCTACCTGGGAACGTCCTGGCGAGCCTACATTACCGGCCCCGATGCCTCCGGCATGACCCTGCTTGACACCCTGGGCGGGACCTTCACGGCCGCGACCGGCATGAACAAGCACCGGGTGGTGGTGGGGTGGGCATCGAACGCTGACAGTACATGGCACCACGCCTTCGTCACAGATCCGGGTGGGTCAGGACTGCGCGACCTGGGATTGCCTGCGCCCTTCTCGATGGCACGTGCCATCAACAAGCATGGCCAGATCGTCGGCTCCTACACCATCGACGCGCCGCGCGATGTCGCCTTTGTCGCCAAGATCGACGGCAGCTGGAAAGCGCTGGACAGTGTGGTCACGCTGCCGGACGGCGCGACGCTGACCGATGCCTTTGACATCAACGACGTCGGGCAGATCACCGCCTACGGCAGCAACATGCGCTGCTACCTGCTGACCCCTACGCCTTGATCCGGTAAGGATCGCGCAGGCCCAGGCCCCGCATCAGCTCGCTCTCACGCGCTTCCATCGCCTCGGCCTCGACCTCATCGCCCTCGTGGTCGTAGCCCTGGGCGTGCAGCGTGCCGTGGACCAGCAGGTGCGCGTAGTGCTCAGCCAGCGGGATGCGCTGGGCCTTGGCCTCGGCCTCGACCACCGGCGCGCACAGCACCAGGTCGGCCTGCACCACCGGCTCGTGGGCGTAGTCAAAGGTCAGCACATTGGTGGCGTAGTCCTTGCCGCGGTAGTCGCGGTTCAGGGCCCGGCCCTCGTCTTCACCCACGATGCGCACGGTGATCTCGCCCGGCGCCTCCAGCGCATGGCGGATGCAGCGCGCCACGGTGTGACGCGGCAGCAGCGCGCGGTGGCGCGGGTCGGCGAACTGCAACGACAGGGTGAGGGGATGCAGGGCCATCAGGACTCCGGGGCGGTGGCGGCGCGCGCGCGGCGGCGCTGCTGGGCATCGTAGGCATCGACGATGCGGGCCACCAGCGGGTGACGCACCACGTCGGCCGAGGTGAAGCGAGTGGTGGCGATGCCGTTGACCTTGCGCAGCACCTGTTCGGCATCGACCAGGCCGCTGGTGCTGCCGCGCGGCAGGTCGATCTGGCTGACGTCGCCGGTGATCACCGCCTTGGCGCCGAAGCCGATGCGGGTCAGGAACATCTTCATCTGCTCGGGCGTGGTGTTCTGCGCTTCATCCAGGATGACGAAGCTGTGGTTGAGCGTGCGCCCGCGCATGAAGGCCAGCGGCGCGATCTCCAGCGTGCCCTTCTCGAAGGCCTTGGTCACGCGGTCAAAGCCCATCAGGTCGTACAGCGCGTCGTACAGCGGGCGCAGGTAGGGGTCGACCTTCTGCGCCAGGTCGCCAGGCAGAAAGCCCAGGCGTTCGCCGGCCTCCACCGCCGGGCGCGTCAGCACGATGCGCTGCACCGCGCTGCGCTCCAGCGCATCGACCGCGCAGGCCACCGCCAGGAAGGTCTTGCCGGTGCCGGCCGGGCCGATGCCGAAGGTGATGTCGTGGCCCAGGATCTGGCGCAGGTACTGCACCTGGTTGGGCGTGCGGCCGGTCAGATCAGCGCGGCGGGTGTGCAGCACGATCTCGCCCTCGGCATCGCTGCCGGCCAGACGGGCGCGGCTGCCGCGGCGCAGGTCGTCCAGCGCGAGCTGCAGCAGGTCGGCCGGGATGGCCTTGCGGGCGCGCTCATACAGGCTTTGCAGCAGCTCCAGCACGCGCTCGGCGTCGCGCGCGCTGCCCTCGATGCGAAAGGCCCCCTGGCGGCGCTGGATGGTCACCGGCAGCACCGCCTCGATCGCCCGCAGGTGTTCGTCCAACGGTCCGCACAGGCGGCCCAGGCGGACGTTGTCGAGCGGGGTGAAGGTGTGGCGCAGCGTCATCGCCCGCGATTGTCCACCACCGTATGATGGCGCGCCATGATCGGACGCCTCACCGGAACCCTCGCCGAGAAAACCCCGCCGCGCGTGCTCATCGATGTGGGCGGCGTCGGCTACGAGGTCGACGTGCCGATGAGCACCTTCTACAACCTGCCGGCCCTGGGCGAGCGCGCCACGCTGCTGACCCACTTCGTGGTGCGCGAGGACGCGCAACTGCTGTACGGCTTTCTCAGCACCGAGGAACGCAGCACGTTTCGCGAGCTGCTGAAGATCTCGGGCATCGGCCCGCGCACCGCGCTGGCCATCCTGTCGGGACTGAGCGTGGCGGACCTGTCAGCAGCCGTGTCGCGCCAGGAGGGCGGACGGCTGCAGAAGGTGCCCGGCATCGGCAAGAAGACCGCCGAGCGCCTGCTGCTCGAACTGAAGGGCAAGCTGGGCCCGGACCTGGGTCTGCCGGTGGGATCGGTGGTGGTCAACGACAGCCAGGCCGACATCGTCCAGGCGCTGATGGCGCTGGGCTACGGCGAGAAAGATGCCGCGGCGGCGCTGGAGAAGCTGCCACCGGAGGTGGGCGTCAGCGAGGGCATCAGGCTCGCACTCAAGGCCCTGGGCTGACGGTTCAGGCCGGCTGGGCCTGACCGACCGAGGGCGGCAGTTGAAAGGCGCCAACACAGTGGGCCAGTTGGCGCGCCTGGCCTTCCAGGCCACCGGCCAACTCGGCGGTCTGCGCCACCAGAGCGACGTTCGACGAGGAGCTGTCAGCCAGCGCCTGCATGGTCTCGACCAGCATGTTGATGCCCGAGCTCTGGGCAAATGTGGTCTCCCAGATCTCGCCCACGCGCTGGCCCATGTCCTCGACCTGCGCCGCCATCGCCTCGATGGCCTGGTGGGCAAGGCCGGCGAAGCGGTCGCCCTCCCGGATGTCCGCGGCGCTGGCCTGTACCAGCGAGCGGATCTCGGCGCTGGCCGCCGACGAGCGGTTGGCCAATTGGCGGACCTCGGCGGCCACCACGGCAAAGCCCTTGCCCTGTTCGCCGGCCCGGGCGGCCTCGATGGCCGCGTTGAGCGCCAGCAGGTTGGTCTGGAAGGCGATCGACTCGATCAGACCGACGATCTCGCCCACCTTGCGCGAACTGCCGGAGATCGTCCCCATCATCCCGGTCAGGTCGCGCACCGCCTTGAGCCCCTGTCCCGCCGCTTGGCTGACCTCCTGCGCGCGCTCGCGGGCGGTCTGCGCCGACGCGGCGTTCTCGTGGACAAAGCGGGTGACCTCGGCCAGGCTGGCGCTGGTGGCCATCAGTTCGCTCTGGTGCACTTCGGTGCGCTGGCGCAGGTCCTGGTTGCCGGCGGCAATCTGGGTGCTGGCCGAAGCCACGTGCAGGCTGGCGGTGCGGACCTCGCTGACCATCTCGGCCAGACGGCCGCTCATGGTGTTGAGCGAGCTGAGCAACTGGGCCGTCTCGTCGCGGCCGTCGACCCTGACCTGGTGCGTCAGGTCGCCGGCCGCCACCGTCTCGGCCACCCGGACCGCGTGGCGCAGCGGCAACAGCAGCGAGCGCGACACCCCCCAGGCCAGTGTCAGCGTTGCCGCCACGCCCAGCACCATCAGGGCCAGGAGCACCTGGTGGGCGCGTTCGGACTGGTCGGCAAACTCCTGCATCGACGACTCTGCCAGCGCGGTACCGGCCTTGACCGTCTCGTCCACGCCCACGCGGTGTCGCAGGTAGAGGCTGTCGGCCGTCAGAAGCGCCTTCGAGGCCGCCTCTCGGTCACCGGCACGCAGGTGCTGCAGGACCTGTCTGGCTGCCGCCATGAATGCCTGACCCTCGGCGTGCTGCCGACCCAGCAGTTGCTGTTCCAGGCCGTAGGGCGGGTGGGCTGTCCACCAGGCGACGCGGCCGTCGTACTCGCGCCCCAGTCGCTCCAGTTCTTCCTCGGCGCGGCGGATCGACAGCGTTGCCTCGAGGGCCTGGGACACCACCAGGCGCATCTCGATCAGGTACATCGGCGGCGGCAGGATGTCGGCCACCACATCCTTGGCCACGAAGCTGGTCTGGCTGCTGCGCGCCAGCGCACGCGTCTCGTTGAGCGCGACGGCGACGCAGGCGCAGACGATCAGCGCGCTGAGCGCCGCAAGCCACAGCTGGCGCGTCTTGACGGAAAGGCGACTGAGCAGGTACATGGGCACCCCGATCGGACGTATGCCCACCGAATTGGACCCGCAGGCCGCCGCGGTGATGCCCGGAGAAGCGCCCTGCCAGCAGCGCTTCTTCCAAAGTGGCTCAGTGCTGGTGCTGGTGCTGGTGCATGGGCGCCGGGTTGCCGGCGCCCAGCGGCTGGACCGGCGCCTTGAGCTCCACCGTCTCGCGCTTGCCGTCCTTGCCCTCGAAGACCAGGCTCATCGGCACGGTGTCACCGTCCTTGAGGGTCTGCTTGAGCTCCATCAGCATCACATGGTAGCCACCCGGTTTGAGGTCCACCATCTGGCCCGCGGGCAGCTCCAGGCCCTTGGGCAGCGCGGCCATCTTCATCACGTTGCCGTCCATCTTCATCTCGTGGATCTCGACCACGCCAGCCACCGGCGAGGCGGCCGACACCAGGCGCCCCCCCTGGGTCGACTTGATCTGCATGAACGCGCCGGTGGCCTTCTGCGCCGGCACGGTGCCGCGCACCCAGGCGTTGCTGACCGCGGTCTGTGCCAGGGCCGATCCCATGCCCAGGCCGCTGAGGATGGCCAGGGTGGCCAGGTGGTGCAACTTCATCGTGGAATCCTTTGGTGGAAGGGAAGGAGGAAACGGTCAGGCCTCGGCCAGGTGCATCGGACGCAGGGCGCCATCGCTGCGCGTCATGCCGGCCGGCCAGACCTGCTCACGCAGGCGTGCCACGCTGAAGCGGGCGCCCTGGCGCTGCCGCGCGTCAAGCAGACGTGAACGCTTGAGATTGGCGAAGATGCGCGACACCGTCTCGGGCGCGGTGTCGATGATGGCGGCCACGTCCTTGATGGTCGGCAGCACCCGCTGGCTGGCCTCGGCCTCGTCCCAGCTGTCCTCGGCGCCGGACAGCAGCAGCAGCAGGTGACGCAGCCGCTCCTGGGCGGTGCCGGTGCGCAGCGCGACCAGATCCCCTGTGCGCGCGAGCTGGCACAGCAGCGCCTCGGCCAGCAGCAGGCGGCGCTCGGCGTCACCGCTGACCGTCCGTTGCAGGGCCACGCTGGGCACGATGGCCCGCGCGGTGTGTGCATAGCCGCTGGCCGCCAGTTGCTCGGCACCGACCAGGTCGCCCGGCAGCACCAGCTGCGCGAAGCGCTGGCCCTCGCGGTCCACCAGATCCAGCCGCAGCGCGCCGGTCTGAAGCTGCCAGACCGGGCCACCAAGGCCGGCTTCGAACAGCATGTCACCTGTGGACAGGCGCGCCACGGCCGGCGCGCTGTCGATGGGGGAAGCGATGTCCATGAGAATCCTCTCCAGCGCGGCCCGGCCGCGCAATGCAATGTCGACTGCGGGTGCGGCATCTCGCCACGGCCCGCACCAGGGCATCACAGGGAGGTCGGTGGTGCGCGAGAACGGGCGATTCGCCAGGGTGCCGCGCGGGCGGGCAGCGACGGCGAACCCAGCGATGGCGCCGAGAACGACTGGAGGTCAAAGCCGGCGGCGTCCAGCGCCGGCGCGAGGGGCAGTGCCGCCACCGCGCACAAGCCGCAGGCATCGCCCGCATGGTCCGGATCCAGCAGCCCGCCTGGGTTGGCGTTGCCCGCCACACTGCAGATGGCGGCGTAGGCGATCGGATCGACCGCCGCCAGCGCGCGCGACACGCTGGGCGCCACGACCAGGCCGAACAGCGCCAGCCACGCCAACAGCGCGGCGCGGGGCAGTCGGAGTCGCAGGGCGGACAGCATCGGCTCTCATTTTAGGCTGATCGACCACATACGGAACAGACCCAGCGCAAGCCCACCCCTCGCGATCTGTTGGACGGATAATGACTGTATGTCCATCCAGACCGATGACTTCGGCGCCGGCATGCCCCGCGCCCCCCGGGTGCTGACCGCTGTCACCGCCAACCCGCAGGAAGAGGCGCTGGAGCGCGCGCTGCGGCCCAAGCTGCTCGACGAGTACGTCGGCCAGAGCAAGGCACGCGAGCAGCTCGAGATCTTCATCGGCGCTGCCAAGAAGCGCCGCGAGGCCCTGGACCATGTGCTGCTGTTCGGCCCGCCCGGACTGGGCAAGACCACGCTGAGCCACATCATTGCCGCCGAGCTGGGTGTCAACCTGCGCCAGACCAGCGGCCCGGTGCTGGAGAAGCCCAAGGACCTGGCCGCGCTGCTCACCAACCTCGAGAAGGACGACGTCCTCTTCATCGACGAGATCCACCGCCTGAGCCCGGTGGTCGAGGAAATCCTCTATCCGGCGCTGGAGGACTACCAGATCGACATCATGATCGGCGAGGGCCCGGCCGCGCGCTCGATCAAGCTGGACCTGCAACCCTTCACGCTGGTGGGCGCCACCACGCGCGCCGGCATGCTGACCAACCCGCTGCGTGACCGCTTCGGCATCGTCGCGCGGCTGGAGTTCTACACCGCGGAGGAGCTCACCCGCATCGTCACCCGCTCCTCGGGCCTGATGAACGCGCCGATCGACCCGGACGGGGCGATGGAGATCGCCCGACGCAGCCGCGGCACACCGCGCATCGCCAACCGGCTGCTGCGCCGTGTGCGCGATTACGCCGACGTCAAGGGCGACGGCCGCATCACCCGCGCCATGGCCGACGCCGCACTGAAGATGCTCGACGTCGACCCCCAGGGCTTCGATCTGATGGACCGCAAGCTGCTGGAGGCGGTGGTGCACCGCTTCGACGGCGGCCCAGTCGGCCTGGACAACGTGGCCGCGGCGATCGGCGAGGAGCCCGGCACGATCGAGGACGTGATCGAGCCCTACCTGATCCAGCAAGGCTACCTGCAGCGCACGCCGCGCGGCCGTGTGGCCACGCTGATGGCCTGGCGCCACCTGGGCCTGGCGCCGCCGCAACGCGCGGGCGACCT
>JAFLDI010000400.1 GCA_017302485.1 Burkholderiales bacterium
GGGGGCCAGCTGGGCACTGGCCCAGGCGGGCGCCAGGGCCAGCAGCAGGGCCGCCAGCCGACGGCGAGGAAGAAGTTGGCTCATGGTACGAAGACTCATATCCCTGCAATGACAGCGGTCGACCTGGGACGGCCGGCACGAGGCGCGATCTTGGCATTGCCACGCACCGGCCACCCCGCGGGCTGACCCGGGGCAGCGCAATCACAACAGAAGATGTCGCTTCGACGCAAACACCCGCCCGGTTTGCGCGCCACTCTTGCGTCGAAGCGACCGCAAGTTGCGCCAGCGCGACCACAATGTGTCGGTTCAGTGAACCCCTCGCCGGCGCTTCCTAGACTGCTGGCAGCCCGCCCACCCATCCACGGAGCCCCCATGCCCTCAGCCGCACGCCGCCGCCCTGCTGCCCGCGCCCTCCCGTTTGCCCTGACAGCCAGCGCCCTGGCACTCAGCCTGGCCCTGCCCGCCCTGGCCCAGACCGCCGCGCCGCAACGCGTGGAGATCACCGGCTCGGCGATCAAGCGCATCGACGGCGAGACGGCGCTGCCGGTGCAGGTGATCACGCGGGAGGAGATTGACAAGGCGGGTCTGACGACGGCGGCCGAGATCGTTGCCCGCGTGGCGGCGGCGACCAACAACCTGACCGACGGCGTCAGCATCGGCACCGGCGGCTACCACGATCAGATGGGCATGAACTCAGCCAACCTGCGTGGCATGGGCGCATCGTCCACGCTGGTGCTGCTCAACGGTCGTCGCATGGCCAACTTCGCCTCGCCGGGCGACAACGTCGGCGTTGACTTGAACAACATCCCGGCGGCGGCCATCGAGCGTGTGGAGGTCCTGCTCGACGGTGCCTCGGCCCTCTACGGCAGCGACGCCATCGGCGGTGTCCTGAACTTCATCACCCGGCGCGACTACCAGGGCCTGGAGATCAACGCCAGTGTGGGCGCCACCACAGAAGGGGGTGCCGGCAAGCGCAGCGCCTCCTTGGCTGGCGGCGTGGGCGACTTTGGACGTGACGGCTTCAATGTGTTTGGCGTCCTCGATCTGCAGACCACCTCGCGGCTGGATGCGTCGCAGCGTCGCTTCATCGACGACCTGAAGATTCCCGAGCGGCTGCCGCATCTGCTGTCGAGCGCACCCTGGCCCGCCAACCTCCGTCTGACGGGCCTGCAGCGCGACCATCTGGCCGACCGGGGGTTCACGGTCGGCGGCGAACCCATCACCGAGCGGGTGATCAACCTCAGCCGCCCCGGCTGCAACCCGCCCTCCAGCCTGCCCCTGCCGTCCCCGGCCATCGGTGGCAGCCAGGGATGCACCTATGACTACATGCGGGATCTGGAGCTGTATCCCAAGTCCGACAAGCTGTCGGCGTTCGGCCGGGGCGTCCTGGCTCTGGGCAGCGGCCACCAGCTGTTCGGCGAGGTCGCGTTGTCACGTTCGCGCACCTATTACACCGGAACGCCCAACCGCACCGACGTCGAGGTGCATTTCAGCAAGATTCCCGGGCTGGAGAACACCGCGCTGGACCAGGCGGTCTGGGACCCCGACGAGGACGACGATCCCCAGTGGGTCACCGTTCGCACCCGCCTCCCCGAGGCGGGCAACCGCACCAGCGAACTGGTGTCGACGGGGCAGCGCCTGGTGGCAGGGCTGTCGGGTGCCTGGGGGGCGTGGGACTATGAGGTCGCACTCAACCACAGCACCAACCGTGTGTCCGATCGTGACCACAACGGCTACCTCAACGAGGCGATCGTTCATGCCGGCATCCAGGACGGCGTGATCAACGCCTTCGGTCCGTCCGGGGCCGCTGGCCTGCAGATGCTGGCCGATGCGCAGATCCGCGGCGAGGTCCGCCGCGCCACCGGAACGATGGACTCGTTCGACTTCAAGGGCAGCCGGTCCCTCGGCAAGTTCGGGGCGGGCGACGCCTTGCTCGCGCTCGGCGGCGAGCTCCGGCGCGAGTCGCAGACATACCACCAGTCGCAAGCGCTTGCCGATGACTTGATCATGGGCGAAGTCAGCCAAGGGCCTGACGCCGACTTCGGCAATTCGCGCCGGGTCGGTGCGGTCTGGGGAGAGCTGCTGCTGACCCCGCTGAAGAATGTCGACGTCCAGTTGGCCATGCGCCATGAGCGATACCAGGGCACGGGGAGCGCCACCAGTCCCAAGCTGGGCGTCAAGTGGGGTGCCGCGCCGACGCTGGCACTGCGCGGCTCGGTGGCCACAGGCTTCCGCGCACCGTCGATGTCTGACCTGTACCGTCCGGTCACCGAGTCCGAGTCGGCCACCCTGGCCGACCCGGTGTGCATGGCCGAGAACGACAATGACCTGACCTACTGCGCCTGGAACTGGACCACCCGGTCCTATGCCAACGCGCAACTCAAGCCCGAGAAGTCGCGCCAGTTCAGCCTGGGTGCGCTGTATGAGCCCAGCCGGCACTTCAACATGAGCGTCGACTACTGGAACGTCGAGAAGCGCGACCTCATCAGTGCGATCGGCGTGGACGTCATCCTGAAGAACCTCGACAAGTACGAGGGCCTGGTGCACCGCTATGGCGAGGATGAGGGCCTGTGCGACTTCTACGAGGACGACATCGACATCTGCTTCATCGAGCTGCGCAAGGCCAACCGCGGCAAGCAGAAGCTCTCCGGCCTCGACATCGCGCTCTCGGTCAGCGGCATCAAGAGCGAGATCGGCACCTTTGGCGCCCGGCTGAACGGCACCTGGACGCTGTCGTCCAAGCAACAGACGGCCAACGGAGATCCCTTCGTGAGCAACCTGGGGCGCTTCGTCAATGACGGCGTCGTCCAGCGCTGGCGCCACACCATCAGCGTCGACTGGGAGAGCGGGCCCTTCAGCGCGACGCTGTCGAACAGCTACCTGTCCGGCTACGAGGATCAGAACAACGCCATCGACACCGAGACCGGGAACATCGTTGCCGCCAACCGGGTCAAGGCCTACTCGCTCTGGGACCTCTCCGGGACCTGGTCGCCCACCAAGCAGTTGACGCTGCGCGCCGGCGTGAAGAACCTGCTGGACACGCCCCCGCCGTTCTCGAACCAGGCCTACTTCTTCATTTCGGGCTACGACCCCAGCTACACCGATCCGCGTGGTCGCTTCGTGTACCTGAGCGCCAACTACAAGTTCAAGTGACCCTCAGCGGGTCACCCACCGGTTCACGCACATCCGTGTGAAACGCCGCGCCAGCGGCACCCAGGGCCTCGCGGCGATCCCGCGGGGCCCTTTCTCTTGGGGCGTGCTCAGGCGGTGGCGTCGGCGCCGCTGAGGGCTTCCGCCAAGTGGGCGCGGGCGCGCTGGCCGGCTGGCGTGTCCAGCCAGGCGGGGTCGCGCGGGACCGACGCGTCCAGACGCAGTTCGTCGACGATGCGGCCAGGACGGCCGCCCAGCACCAGCACCCGGCTGGCGTGCAGCAGGGCCTCGTCGATGTCGCGCGTGGCCAGCA
>JAFLDI010000401.1 GCA_017302485.1 Burkholderiales bacterium
GTCAGGCGCAGGCGGACGCGGCGCTCGTCGGCGGCATCACGCAGTCGCTGCACGCGGCCGGCGGCCTCCAGGCGCTTGAGCAGCGGGGTCAGCGTGCCCGAGTCCAGGCCCAGCCGCTGACCCAGTTCGCCCACGCTGCAGTCGTCGGCCTCCCACAGCGCCAGCATCACCAGGTACTGGGGATAGGTCAGACCCAGTGGCGCCAGCAGCGGCTTGTACAACTTGGTCATCGTCAACGAGGCGGCGTAGATGGCATGGCACAGCTGGCGGTCCAGGGCCAGCCAGTCACCGGCGGTGGCAGATGGGGCAGGGCGGCGCGAGGTCATGGGCTGAATTATGGCGAGCAATTAAATTGCGCACAATTGAAATGGTCTTTGCCGACGCCCGGTGCCCGGCCGCGCGGCAGGACCGGCGCAGGCCGCGCAGTAAAATCAAGGGTTGCCAGCCTCCTCCCCCACAGAACAAGCCATGTCCAACATCCTCCAGCAACTGCCCGTCGGCGAGCGCGTCGGCATCGCCTTTTCCGGCGGCCTCGACACCTCGGCGGCCGTGCACTGGATGCGCGCCAGGGGCGCCGTGCCCTGTGCCTACACCGCCAACCTGGGCCAGCCCGACGAGTCCGACTACGAGGAGATCCCGCGCAAGGCCAAGGCCTACGGCGCTGACATCGCCCGCCTGATCGACTGCCGCGCGCAACTGGTGGCCGAGGGCATCGCCGCGATCCAGTGCAGCGCCTTCCACATCTCTACCGGCGGTGCGACCTACTTCAACACCACGCCGCTGGGCCGAGCGGTCACCGGCACCGCGCTGGTGGTGGCCATGCGCGAGGACGGCGTCAACATCTGGGGCGACGGCAGCACCTACAAGGGCAACGACATCGAGCGCTTTTACCGTTACGGCCTGCTCGCCAACCCCTCGCTCAAGATCTACAAGCCCTGGCTGGACCAGAGCTTCATCGACGAGCTGGGTGGTCGCAAGGAGATGAGCGAGTACCTGATCGCCAACGGCTTCGACTACAAGATGAGCGTCGAGAAAGCCTACTCCACCGATTCCAATCTGCTGGGCGCCACCCACGAAGCCAAGGACCTGGAATACCTCAACGCCGGCATCAGCATCGTCAAACCCATCATGGGTGTGGCCTTCTGGAAGGACGAGGTCGAGGTCAAGCGCGAGACGGTGTCGGTGCGCTTCGAGCAGGGCGTTCCCGTGGCCTTGAACGGCCAGACCTTCCCCGACCTGCTGAGCCTGTTCTACAAGGCCAACGAGATCGGCGGTCGCCATGGTCTGGGGATGTGCGATCAGATCGAGAACCGCATCATCGAAGCCAAGAGCCGCGGCATCTACGAGGCCCCCGGCATGGCGCTGCTGCACATCGCCTACGAGCGCCTGGTCACCGGTATCCACAACGAGGACACCATCGAGCAGTACCGCATGAACGGCCGCAAGCTCGGCCGCCTGCTTTACCAGGGCCGCTGGTTCGACCCGCAGTGCATGATGCTGCGCGAGACGGCCCAGCGCTGGGTGGCCTCGGCCATCACCGGCGAGGTGACGCTGGAACTGCGTCGCGGCAACGACTACACCATCCTCAACACCGAGAGCCCCAACCTGACCTACGCGCCCGAGCGGCTGTCGATGGAGAAGGTCGAAGGCGCATTCACGCCAGCCGACCGCATCGGCCAGCTCACCATGCGCAACCTGGACATCCAGGACACGCGACACAAGCTGGGCATCTACTCGGGCGCCGGCCTGCTGGGCAACAGCCAGGACGGCGTGATGCCGCTGTTGACCGGCGACAAGCCGGCCGCCTGAGCGCGCCGTCCCGGGCCGGGGGCGTTCAGTCGCGCACCGCGGCGCGGTAGGCGTGCCAGGTGCCATGGCCGACCACCGGCCCGACCACCAGCAGGCCAGCAAAGCCTGGCAGCAGCGCCAGTGTCACCAGGCCGGTGATCAGTGCGCCCCACCACAGCATCACGCCGGTCTGGGTGAGCACCAGGCGGAAGCTGGTCAGGCCGGCGGTGATCGCATCGACCGGACGGTCCAGGATCATCGGAATGCTGACCACGCTGACACAGTAGATCAAGCCGGCGAACACCGCGCCGACGACGACGTAGGTGATGATGAAGCCCAGGTTCTCGGGGTCCAGCAGCGCCAGCAGCGAGCCCTTGAAGTCGGGCATGCCGTCGAAGCTGACCGCAAAGATCACCAGGCTGGCGCGGCCCCACAGCATCTCCAGCACCAGCAGCACGAAGCCGAAGATCGCCAGCGTCGACGTGCGGGTGCGCCACGCCGTGAGAGCGCCAGCCAGCGTCGCTGTGCGGCCCGCCTCCTGTTCGCGGCTGACGTGGTACAGGCCCAGGCACAGGAAGGGTCCCATCAGCAGGAAACCGGCCGACAGCGCCAGTGTGTAGGCCGGCTGGTGCTGGAAGACCTCAAGCAGCATCCAGCCCATGGCCATGAAGCAGGCACCGAAAAAAAGGCCGATCGCCGGTGCACGGCGGAAGTCCTGCCAGCCTCGGGCCAGCCAATGCAGTGGGTCATTGAAGCCCAGCGGCGCCAGCAGGATCGGGCTCGCCGGCGGTGCAGCGGCGGTGTTGTCGGTGGGCATGCCATTCTCCTCGTGCCGGCGAGGGTACGCGCGCGGCCTTGGCGCCGTCCACGCGGGCAGACCCTAGCGACGCCCGTCGGATCAGGGTCCGGCAAATGCGCGGCTGACCGGGGGGCGCTCCACGCGCGGGCGCGCGTGCGGGCGCTCCACCCAGCGGTGCAAGGCCCAACCTGCAGTCAGGCTCAGCGCCCAGGTGAGCAGCAAAGCCAGCGCGGCGACCACGGCGTCATCGGGCCAGACGCGATCGACGAGCGTGCCCACCACCAGCAGCAATGGGTAGTGCAGAAGGAAGCTGCCGTATGACACCCTTGCCAGCCAGGCCATCAGAGGGTGCAGTGGGTGCCGGGCCAGCCGCTCGACACCCGGTTGCCAGGCCAGCAGCAGTGCCGTGAGGCCGGCCAGCGCGATGCGGTCGCGCCACGCCCATTCAAGGGCGGCAGCCACCAGGGCCGCCAATGCCAGCAGCAGACCGCTGCGCCGTGGCTGGGCCTGGATCCAGCAGGCGGCGATGCCCAGGCCATAGGCGCCGAAGAAATACGGCGCCCAGATGTCCTGTTCACTGTCCAGGTTGATCCAGAACAGCGAGGCCACCGTCAGCGTCAGCGTGCCCAGCACGCTGGCCACACGTGCCACGCGGTTCAAACGGGAGCCGGGCGCGCCCAGCCGCCGCCAGGTGACGAGCGCGGCGAACAGCGCGAACAACTGCATATCGATCGCCACGTACCAGAAGCCGGCGCTCAGCGAGGGCACATCCAGCAGGTCCTGCAGGAACAGCAGATGGGCCAGAAGCTCGCTCACGCGCGGCGCCGCCGGCGTGTCGGGATCGCTGCCGAGCTGGCGCGCCAGCGTCGCTGCG
>JAFLDI010000402.1 GCA_017302485.1 Burkholderiales bacterium
ATGCGATTGGCACGGGCAGCGCTGTTCCATGGCGGTGCGCTGGTGCTCGAGCCTGCCAGCGTGCCCGAGCCGCTGGCCGCGCTGCAGGCCGCACTGGACCAACGTTTGCGCGCGCTGGGCCTGCCGCTGCAGGCGCGAGACTGGCGTCCGCACGTCACGCTGGCACGCCATGCGCGCGGCCTGGCAACGCCGGTCCTTCACGAGCCGCTGCCCTGGCACAGCCAGGGCCATGTGTTGGTGGCCTCGCGTCCCGGCTCAGGCTACGAGCTGCTGCAGCGCTTCGGCCAGTAGCGGCGTGAGGTCGATCGCATTGCTGGCGTGCGGCACGCAGCCCGTGCTCCACACCGTGCCGATGCCGGCTGCCAGCAGCTGCGCCAGCGCGTCGCCCACGAATAGCGCGTGCGTCACCGCCACATCGACCCGCGCCGCGCCGGCGGCGAAGGCCAGACGCGCGGCGGCCACCAACGTTCGTCCGGTGCTGGCCATGTCGTCGACCAGCACCACGTCGCGACCGCGCAGATCCAGGCCCGCCGGCAAAGTCACCTGCACGTCATGGTCGCCGCGGCGCACCTTCTCGCACACAGCATGGTCCAGGGACGGTGACACCGCCAGTGCCGCGCCCTGCACCCACTGCACGCTTTCGCCATCTGGCCCCAGCAGCAGCGGTCGCTGGCGCTGCGCCGCGGCGAAGGCACCGATGACCGGTGCCGCCGACAATGCCACACAGCAGCAGCCCGGCATCACCTCGTCCAAAGAGGCAATGCGGTGCAGGTGCGGGTCCACCGTCACCAGGCCATCGACCGTGCGCGCCAGCAGCGCGCCGATGTGGCGCTGGCTGATGGCCTCGCCCGGGCTGAACTCGATGTCCTGGCGCATGTAGGCCAGGTAGGGTGCCACCAGCCACAGCCGCGCGGCGCCTTGGGCGCGCGCCGTGGGTGCGGCAATCAGCAGCTCCACCAGCTTCTCGTTGGGCTGGTACAGGCTGCGGTAGAGCACGACATCGCCAGTCAGCGGCGTCGGCAGCGTCAGACGCAGCTCGCCGTCGGGAAATCGGTGGCGGCCGATCAACTGCAGCGGCACACCCAGCGCCTGCGCCAGCGCGCCGGCGGCGTCACGCTCGTCGTCGAAGGCCAGCACGGCGTGGATCATGGGGCGGGCTCCAGGCGGTATCCGCTGTCGGTCTGCGCCAGCTCGCGCGCAAAGCCCAGGTCGGCCGGGTACTGTGCATACAGGCGGTAGAGCAGTTCGCCGGCGGCCACCGTGTCGCCCACCTTGCGCAGCAGATCCACCCCGGCACCGGGCACCTGCGGTGCGCCAGCCAGGCGGGCAATGCGGGCCAGGCGCAGGTTGTCGATGGCCGCCACGCGGCCGGCCTGCGCCGCACACACCTCATGCACCATCGTGCCCAGCTCGGGCGGCTCGGCGCGGCGGCCCTGGGCATCGATGATGGCCTGCAACTGCACCAGCGCGCGGCCACTCTCGAGGATGTCGCGGGCGATGCGCCAGCCCTCGCCGCCGCGCACATCGGGGTCGAACTCGATCATGCGGCCGGCCAGGCGCAACGCCTTGTCGCGCAGGTCGGCCGGCGCATCTGGCTGGTTGTGCAGCACCGCCATCACGTCGCGTGCCTCCAGCACCGGCCCGATGCCACGGCCGATCGGCTGGCTGCCGTCGGTGATCATCACATCCAGCTGCAGGCCCAAGCTGCCGGCGACGAACTCGAAGAGCTTGCGCAAGCGCTGCGCCTCGGGCATGGAGCGTACCTTGGCGCTGGGGCCCACCGGGATGTCCAGCACCAGGTGGGTGGAGCCGGCAGCGATCTTCTTGCTCAGGATGGAAGCCACCATCTGGCCTGGTGAGTCGATCGCCAAGGGTCGCTCGACAGAGATAAGGATGTCGTCGGCCGGCGACAGCTCGGCCGTGCCACCCCAGGCCAGGCAGGCATTGGTGGCCCGCACGATCTGCTGCAGACGCTCCAGCGGCAGCTCCACCTCGGCCAGCACCTCCATGGTGTCGGCGGTGCCAGCCGGCGAGGTGATGGCACGCGAGCTGGTCTTGGGGCACAGCATGCCGTGCGCCGCCACGATGGGCACCACCAGCATCGAGGTGCGGTTGCCCGGGATGCCACCGATGCAGTGCTTGTCCACCACCGGCCCGCCACGCACCGCCTGCTGCCAGTCCAGGCGCCGGCCGGCGTCAATCATCGCCTCGGTCAGGTAGAGCACCTCGTCGCGCTCCAGCTCCTGTCCGTTGGTGGCCACCACGAAGGCCGCCAGCTCGATCTTGGAGTAGCGCGCGCCGGCGATGTCGCGCACGATGGCGTGCAGGTCCTGGCGTGAGAGCCGCTCCCCGGCGATCTTGCGGCGCAGCGCCGACAGCGAGGCCGGCGGCTCGGACGGCGCAATGCGCGCTTCGTGCCCCTCGGCCACCGCCAGGCGGCTGAAGGCGTCCTCGGACAGCCCCAACTGGCCGGGCTGCACGATCGCATCGTCATCGACAACGTTGAGCACCGCCTGGATCTGCTGGCCATTGGCCTTCACCGTCACCTTGGCCAGCGCCTGGAAGCCAGCGGCCCGCACCACTTCGCAATGGCGGTGCAAGTAGGCGACGTTCTCGCGCCAGGTGTCGATGCCGACGCGGCGGATTCTCAGGGCGGGCAGGTCCACCCGTCGACTCTACCCGACGCCAGCCTCAGGCCGTCAGATGCGCCGTCGCCAGCTCCACCCGGCTGCGCCCCAGCTGCTTGGCGCGGTACAGCGCGGCGTCGGCCTGCGCCAGCAGCTCATGCAGATCGTCGCCAAGGGATCCACTGGCGACTACGCCGGCCGAGAAGCTGCAGTGCAGAATGGCACCGTGGGCTCCGGCGAAGGTCAGGGCCTGGAAGTCCTGCAGCAGGTTGCGCAGGCGCTCTGCGGCCCGCGGTGCGTCGGCGCCGGCCATCAGCAGCACGAACTCCTCGCCGCCATAGCGGCACACCAGATCCTCGGCACGCGAGCGTCGCCGGGCCAGCTGGGCAAAGCCGCGCAGCACCTGGTCGCCCAGCTCGTGGCCATGCTGGTCATTGACCCGCTTGAAGTGGTCCAGGTCGACCATCACCAGCGCCAGCGGCTCCTGGCGACCCTGCGCCTGCGCCAGCATCGCAGGGCCGGCCTCCAGCAGATGGCGGCGGTTGTGCACCCCCGTCAACGGGTCTTCCAGCGCCTGCGCGCGCAGGCGCTGCTGCAGCCGATCGTTCTCGGCCACCTGGGCCTGCAACCGGGCATTGAGGGTGGCCAGCCGGTCGTGATCGCGGCGAGCGGCGTCGCGCTCCCACTCAGCCAGCGCCAGGCGGTGGGTGATCTGCAGACTGAGCCGGCGCGAGCGCGCGGCGCGGCCCAGCAGATGCTCGTGGATCGCGAAGGCGCGCTCGTGCAGCGCGCAGGCCAGCGCCAGCTCGCCCACCGCCTGGGCGGCG
>JAFLDI010000403.1 GCA_017302485.1 Burkholderiales bacterium
TTGACTTCAACGATTGCCATGATGTGTCTTTCGTGTCGGTGCGGGGGATGCTGTGCATCCGCCAGCCCCGCGCATCAGCCTGTGGCTCACGGCGGGGCCCGGCGGCGCCCGAAGGCGTCCGCCGTTGCGATTACTTGCTGAGAATGAAACCCTTGAGCTTGCCGAACGCCTGGTCCAGCAGTGCCTTCTGCTGGTCCTGGTGCAGGTGGGCGTAACCCACGGCCGGCGAGGCCGAGGCCGGGCGACCGGCGTAACCCAGGCGCTGACCGTCGAGCATGTTCTCGTGGATCTGGTGCTGGATGAAGAACCAGGCGCCCTGGTTCTGCGGCTCGTCCTGGCACCACACGATCTCGGTGGCGTTGGGGTACTTCTTCAGTTCGCCGGCGAACACCTTGTGCGGGAACGGGTAGAGCTGCTCGACGCGCAGGATGGCCACGTCGTTCGCCTTCTTGTCCTCGCGCTTCTTGACCAGGTCGTAGTAGACCTTGCCCGAGCAGGCGATCACGCGCTTGACCTTGGCGCCGTCGATCTCGGCGTTCTGCTCACCGATCACCGTCTTGAACTCACCGCGCGTGAAGTCGGTCAGCGGCGAGGTGGCATCCTTGTTCCGCAGCAGCGACTTGGGCGTGAAGATGACCAGCGGCTTGCGCAGCGGGCGCACCATCTGGCGGCGCAGCAGGTGGAAGATCTGGCTGGCCGAGGTGGGCTGCACGATCTGCATGTTGGTGTCGGCCGCCAGCTGCATGAAGCGCTCCAGGCGCGCCGAGCTGTGCTCGGGGCCCTGGCCTTCATAGCCGTGCGGCAGCATCAGCGTCAGACCGTTGACGCGGCCCCACTTGACCTCGCCCGAGGCGATGAACTGGTCGATCACCACCTGAGCGCCGTTGGCGAAGTCGCCGAACTGCGCTTCCCAGATGGTCAGCGTGTTGGGCTCGGCCGAGGCGTAGCCGTACTCGAAGCCCAGCACCGCCTCTTCGGACAGGATGGAGTCGATGACGGTGAACTGCGCCTGGTTGTCGGCCACGTGCTGCAGCGGGATGTAGGTGCCTTCGTCCCACTTCTCACGCTTCTGGTCGTGGATGACCGCGTGACGATGGGTGAAGGTGCCACGGCCGCAGTCTTCACCGGACAGGCGCACCGGGTAGCCGGCCGCGACCAGCGAGGCGAAGGCCATGTGCTCGCCCATGCCCCAGTCGACATTGATGTCGCCACGGCCCATGGCTGCGCGGTCGTCATACACCTTCTTGACCAGCGGGTGCATGTTGACGGTCGCGGGGATCGTCGTCAGGCGCTCGGCCAGTCGCTTCCACTCGGTCAGCGGAAGGGCGGTGTCTGCCGAGTCGGTCCACTTCTTGCCCAGGAAAGGCAGCCAGTCGACGGCGAACTTGCTCTTGAAGTTGGTCAGCACTGGATCGACGGTGTGGCGACCGGCGTCCATGGCGGCCCGGTAGGCCTTGGCCATGTCGTCGCCCAGGGTCTCGCCCAGGCCCTGGGCCGACAGCTTGTCGGCGTAGAGCTTGCGGGTGCCCGGATGCTGGGCGATCTTCTTGTACATCAGAGGCTGCGTCAGCGCCGGCGTGTCCTGCTCGTTATGGCCGAGCTTGCGGAAGCAGATGATGTCCACCACGACATCCTTGCGGAAGGTCATGCGGTACTCCAGCGCCAGCTGGGTGGCCAGCACGACCGCCTCGGGATCGTCGCCGTTGACGTGCAGCACCGGCGACTCGATCATCTTGACGATGTCGGTGCAATACAGCGTGGAGCGCAGATCGCGCGGGTCCGAGGTGGTGAAGCCGATCTGGTTGTTGATGATCAGGTGCACCGTGCCACCCGTGGAGTAGCCACGGGTCTCGGACAGCATCAGCGTTTCCTGGTTGACGCCCTGGCCACCAAAGGCCGAGTCGCCGTGCACCAGCACCGGCAGCACCTGGGCACCCACCTTGTCGCCACGACGGTCCATGCGGGCGCGCACCGAGCCCTCGACCACCGGGTTGACGATTTCCAGGTGCGAGGGGTTGAAGGCCAGGCTCAGGTGGACCGGACCGCCGGCGGTGGCGATGTCGGAGCTGAAGCCCTGGTGGTACTTGACGTCACCGGCAGGGAGGTCCTCCGGGGCGGTGTGGTCGAACTCTGCGAACAGATCCTTGGGCATCTTGCCCAGGGTGTTGACCAGCACGTTCAGCCGGCCACGGTGGGCCATGCCGATGACAATCTCCTGCACGCCTTGCTCACCGGCGCGCTGGACGACTTCGTCCATGGCCGCGATGAAGCTCTCGCCACCTTCGAGCGAGAAGCGCTTCTGGCCGACGTACTTGGTGTGGAGGAAGCGCTCCAGGCCCTCGGCGGCGGTCAGACGCTCAAGGATCTGCTTCTTCTTCTCGGGCGTGAAACTGGGCTTGGAGCGGATCGACTCGAGCTTTTCCTGCCACCAGCGCTTCTGCGTCTGGTCGGTGATGTGCATGAACTCGACGCCCAGCGTGCCGCAGTAGGTCTCGCGCAGGGCCTGCAGGATGTCCCGCAGCGTCATGTTCTCGGCCTTGCTGAAATAGCTGTTGGCCGCCGAGAACGAGATGTCCATGTCGGACTCGGTCAGGTCGTAGAACGCCGGCTCGAGTTCGGGGATCTTGGGGCGCTCGGTGCGCTTGAGGGGGTCCAGATCGGCCCAGCGGGCGCCGACATTGCGGTAGGCTGCGATCAGCGACTGGACATGGACCTGCTTGCGGGCGACGGCCAGATCGGCCGAGCTGGCCTTCGCAGCAAAGGCATTGGCCTTGGCGCGCTGAGCAAAGGACTCGACAACCGGCGCATGGGCGACGTCGCGCGCTTCGGTGCCGTCGGTGGCAGGGACATGCTGCAGCGCGTCGAAGTAGGCGCGCCAGTTGTCGGGCACGGAGCCCGGGTTGTCGAGGTAGGCTTCGTACATCTCCTCGACATAGGGCGCATTGCCCCCGAACAGGTACGAGTTCGACCTGTATTGCTGCATCATCTTTCGCTCACCTTTCGTCCCGGTTGCCAGGACTCCGATGGGTTGATCAACCTTCCGCGACCCGGCTTCACCGGTTGGCGGATTGCGACCCGCCTTGCTCGGTTTGTCTCGACTACCAGCAAGGGGACACAGAAGGACCAGTTCAAGTCACATCCGGAACTGTAACACCGCCGTGACCTGTCGTTGTGGGCCGTATTACGCGCCTCCTATCCCTTTACTTTCCTGACAAATCGCCGCGGAGGGCGAAAAATGCCTCAGTGGATTCCCGCAGACCCGTCCGTCCGCGCGTCATCCGGCTGCGGTCGGAGGCGCCCGCCATGCCCGCGGCGGGCCAGGCCTGCAATGGCTGCGGGGTGTGCTGCGCCTGGGCGCCCTGCCCCGGACGCTCGGCAAGGAGCTGCACACGGGCGAGGAGCAGCCAGTCCAGCAGCAGCTGCGCCACGGCGGCCGGCTGTTCCATCGTCAGCA
>JAFLDI010000404.1 GCA_017302485.1 Burkholderiales bacterium
GGCGCGGGCGAGCTGCGCCTGTGGGCCATGGGCCGCGAGGGCGAGGTGGTGGCCGAGTTGCTGCAGGACTTTCGCGCCGAGCACCCCGAGATCCGACTGCGCATCGAGCAACTGCCCTGGAGCGCCGCCCACGAGAAGCTGCTGACCGCCTTTGCCGGTGATGCCACGCCCGACCTGGCCCAGTTGGGCAACACCTGGCTGCCCGAGTTCGCCGCGCTGGGCGCGCTGGAGCCGCTGGCCCCCTGGCTGACGCAGGCGCCCGAGATCGACCCCGCCGACCATTTCGAGGGCATCTGGCGCACCAACCTGATCGAGGGCACACTCTACGGCCTGCCCTGGTATGTCGACACGCGGCTGCTGTTCTACCGCCGCGACCTGCTGGCCCAGGCCGGCTTCGACCAACCACCCGCCGACTGGGTCGAGTGGCGGCACATGCTGCGCGCGATCCGCCAGCGCGTCGGCCCGTCCCGTTACGCGGTGCTGCTGCCGCTCAACGAGTACGACCCGATCGTGGCACTCGGCCTGCAGCAGGACGAGCCGCTGCTGCGCGACGACGCCACACGCGGCCACTTCCGCAGCGCGGGCTTTCGCCGGGCCTGGGACTTCTTCCTCTCGCTCTACCGCGAGCAGCTGGCACCTCCAGCCAGCAACCAGGAGATCGCCAACGTCTGGAACGAGTTCGGCCGCGGCTACTTCAGCTTCTACATCAGCGGCCCCTGGCAGATCGGCGAGTTCCGCCGCCGGCTGCCCGCCGCGCTGCAGGGCAGCTGGGCCACCGCGCCGCTGCCCGGCCCCCAGGGCACGCGTGGTCCCGGGGCGTCGATCGCCGGCGGCGCCAGTCTGGCCATGTTCCGCCGCTCGGCACACAAGCCCGAGGCCTTCGCGGTGATGCGCTATCTCGCACGTCCCGAGGTGCAGCAGCGCTTCCATGCGATGACCGGCAACCTGCCGCCACGGCGCAGCGCCTGGGCCGGCGGCACGCTGGCCACCGATGAGCCGACCCAGGCCTTCCGCGCCCAGCTCGAGCACGTGCGCCCGGTGCCGCAGGTGCCCGAGTGGGAACGCATCGCCACCGAGATCAAGCTGGTGCTGGAGCATGTGGTGCGCGGCACGATGGCGCCCGAGGCCGCACTGGCCACGCTGGACGCGCGAGCGGACCAATTGCTGGAGAAGCGTCGCTGGATGCACGCGCGCCAGGCCGGAGGCGCGGCATGAGGCTGCGGCCGATCGACTGGGCCGGCTGGCTGTTCGTGGCCCCGGCGGTGATGGCGATTGCGGTGTTCTTCGCGCTGCCGGTGCTGGCCGCGCTGGCCCTGAGCTTCACCGATTTCGACATCTATGCGCTGGCCTCGCTGGACAACCTGCGCTTTGCCGGCCTGGACAACTACCGCCAGTTGCTGGGCACGCCGCTGTTCTGGCAGGCGCTGGGCAACACCGCCTTCTTCGTGGCGGTAGGCGTGCCGCTGTCGATCGGCGCGTCGCTGGGCGCGGCGCTGCTGCTGAACTCGCCGCTGGTGCGCGCCCGGGCCTTCTTCCGCACCGCCCTCTTTGCACCGGTGGTGACCACGCTGGTGGCGGTGGCGGTGGTCTGGAAGTACCTGCTGCACACCCGCTACGGCCTGATCAACCAGGGCCTGACGGCGCTGGGCCTGGACGCGGTCGACTGGCTGGGCAATCCCGCCACCGCGATGCCCGCCATCGTGCTGATGTCGGTCTGGAAGAACTACGGCTACAACATGGTCATCCTGCTGGCCGGGCTGCAGGCCATCCCCAAGGAGCTGTACGAGGCCGCGCAACTCGAGGGCGCCACCCGCTGGCAGCAACTGCGCCACGTCACGCTGCCGCAGTTGGCGCCGATGCTGCTGATGGTCAGCATCCTCACCACCGCCGGCCATTTCCAGCTCTTCGCCGAGCCCTATGTGATGACGCAGGGCGGGCCGGCGCAGCGCACCGTCACCGTCCTCTACTTCATGTACGAGGAGGGCTTCAAGTGGTGGAGCCTGGGCGCCGCCTCGGCGGTGGCCTTCGTGCTGTTCCTGGTGATGTTCGCGCTGACGCGGCTGCAGCTGTGGGCAGCGCGGCGGCAGGAGGGGGCCGCATGAACCGGCGCACCGTGTCCCTCCTGCTGCACGCCGCGCTGGGTCTGATCGCCGCACTGACGCTGGCCCCGCTGGCCTGGATGCTGGCGGCCTCGCTGATGGCGCCGGGCGAGGCCAGCCGCTTCCCGCCACCGCTGTGGCCGGCGCAGCCCACGCTGCAGCACTACCGGGCCCTGTTCAGCGGCGATGGCATCGGCCGGCCCTTCCTGAACAGTCTGGGGTTGGCGCTGGGTGCCACCGCGCTGTCGCTGGCGTTCAACCTGAGCGCCGGCTATGCCTTCGCCAAGCTGCGCTTCAAGGGCCGCGACAGGCTGTTCCGTGCGCTGCTGGGCGCGCTGGTGATTCCGGCGCAGGTGGCGATGCTGCCGCTCTTTCTGATGCTGAAGAACCTGGGCCTGGTCAACACCCTGGCCGGCGCGCTGGTGCCCTGGCTGGCCAGCGTGTTCGGCATCTTCCTGGTGCGCCAGTATGCGCTGGGCATCCCCGACGAGCTGATCGAGGCCGCACGCCTGGACGGTGCGGGCGAATGGCGCATCTTCCGCTCTGTGGTGCTGCCGCTGCTGGCGCCGGTGGTGGTGACGCTGGCCCTGCTGAGCTTTCTGGGCGCCTGGAACGACTTCATGTGGCCACTGATCGTGCTGACCGACCGTGAGCTGCAGACACTGCCGGTGGCGCTGGCCGGCCTGTCGCGCGAGCATGTGCAGGACACCGAACTGATGATGGCCGGCGCCGTGCTCACCGTGCTGCCGGTGCTGGGCCTGTTCCTGGCGCTGCAGCGTTTCTACATGCAGGGGCTGCTGATGGGCGGGGTCAAGCAATGAGACGGGGGGCGCTGATCCTGCTGCTCGCGGCCAGCGCCGCACAGGCCGCGACCACCCGCGTGCTGGACGACTTCCGCAACCCCGGCGCCTGGCGTGCCGAGGCCTCGGACCAGGTGCGCGCCACCTTGCGGCGCGATGCCCGCGGCGGCCTGTGCCTGGCCTACGATTTCAACGGCGTCTCCGGCTATGCGGTGGCCCGGCGCGCACTGCCGATCGACTGGCCGGCCCACCCCGCGTTGGCCCTGCGCCTGCATGGCAAGGGCGGTGCCAACGACATCCAGCTGAAGTTCGTCGATGAGCGCGGCGAGAACGTCTGGTGGCACCGCCGTGCCAACACACCGCCGCCGCCACAGCCCGTCGAGTGGCGCATCCCTGGCCGTGCCGTGTCTTTCGCCTGGGGCCCCACGGCCGACAAGGCGCTGCGTCGCACCGCCCAGCTGGAGCTGGCCGTGGCCGCCGGCCGCGACGGCGGCC
>JAFLDI010000405.1 GCA_017302485.1 Burkholderiales bacterium
GGGCAAGCGCCGCCGGGAGGGACACATAGATCCAGAGGGACGCATAAACCACCAGCGCCCAGGGCTGAAAACCCACCTGCCGATCAACCCAGGTCAAGGGCATCTCGAACACCGGCTTCAGTGGGTGGTGGAGAAGCGCCAGATAGGCCAGGAAAAAAACATACATGAAGAGACTGGTACCCATCGCCTTGAACCACCACCAGTGCCGCAGCCGCCCGCCGATCCGCCAGGGCGCCAGCACCTCCTATGGCGGGCTCAACGCCGGCAAGCGCAGCATCTGCCTGGACCTGGCGAGCGCCGGCGGGCGGCGGATCGCGCTGTGGGAGCCGCTGGCGGTGGGCGACGCCGGTGGCATCGAGCGGGCCATCTCGCGTGAGGGGGCGGCGCTCGCGGGGCGTCTGCTGCCCGAGTCGCTGGTGGAGCGGTGGTGCCAGGCGGCGGCCGACCCCGGCCATTGGTTGCGCACAGCCCAGGCTGACCAGCCGCAGTTCCAGATGCTGACACGCATGCTGAGCCAAGGCGATGTGGTGCGATTGGCCCAGGCCACAGGTCGCCCTGACCTGCTGCGCTTGTTCAACCGTCCGGGATGGTCAGATCACGTTGAAGGAGGCGCTGATCGGTTCGTGGCCTGGACTCGTCCAGAGGTGATTGGCATCACCACGCCTATGTGGATGACGCTGGACGACGCCATGGGTTTGGAGTCGCCACGGGCCTGGATCGCGCCTGCCGAAACGATCTTCGACAACGGTTCGACCACGCTGAGTCTGGCTGCCGATGGTGAGTTCGGCCTGCTGCTGACCATGGCTCACCGGGGGGCCGAGATGCGCCTACGGTGGATGGAGCCTGGCGAGTTTCTGATGGGTCGCCAGGCCGACACTTCCAAACCGCAGGGCCCATTGGCGTGGCCGCAGCATTCGGTCGCTATCGGCCGCGGCTTCTGGATCGCCGACAGCCCATGCACATCCGGGTTCTACGGTCGACTTCCGACTAGCGCGCTGATGCTGGGTGCCGAAACGCCCGAGCCGAACAGGCCCATGGTAGGCTTGAATTGGCTGACGGTGAACGACTTCCTCACCCGGCTGGTGGACATCCTGCCCGTGGGGTGGACTGCCAGCCTTCCGACTGAGGCAGAGTGGGAGTACGCCTGCCGAGCCGGCAGTTCCGGTCGCTATTGGTGGGGGGATCGGCCCGCGGCGGACCTGGCGCCCTTCGGCTTGCAAGCCCGCCAGCCGCGTCCGGTGCGGGCCTTCCCGCCCAACCCTTGGGGTTTGCACGACCTGCCAGGAGCGGTGCGGGAATGGTGTTTGGACGACGCCCGCATGTACGAGGACCTCCGCGGCCTCTCGGTTGTTGACCCGGTGGGCCCTACCGAGAGTGACCATGCGGTGATTCGAGGTGGCCTGGAGCGGGCATTTGGGTCATCCGACAGGGATGTCCATCTGAAAAGCGACTCAGCCGACAACCTGGGTTTCCGCATCTGCCTGCGCTTCAGGGCCGAACGTTCCTGACTCACAAGCCCAGCAGCCCCGCGTCCCCCCGCCCCTGGCGCAGCAGCTCGGGCTCATCGCCGGTGAGGTCGACGATGGTCGTGGACTCGAACGGGCAGGCGCCCGCATCGACCACTGCCTGCAGCTGCTTCTCGAAGCGGTCGCGGATCTCGTGCGGGTCGTTGAGCGCCTCGGTCTCGCCCGGCGGGATCAGCGTGGTGGCCAGCAGCGGCTGGCCCAGCTCCTCCAGCAGGGCCTGCAGCACGCGGTGCTCGGGCACCCGCAGGCCGATGGTGCGGCGTGAGGGGTGCGACAGCCGCCGCGGCACTTCCTTGGTGGCCTCGAGGATGAAGGTGAAGGGCCCCGGCGTGCCCAGCTTGAGCAGGCGGAACTGGCGGTTGTCGACCCGCGCGTAGCTGGCCAGCTCCGACAGGTCGCGGCACAGCAGCGTCAGGTGGTGCTTGTCGTCGACCTGGCGGATCCTGCGCAGCCGCTCGGCGGCGGTCTTGTCGTCCAGGTGGCAGACCAGTGCATAGCTGGAGTCCGTGGGGACGGCGACCACGCCGCCGGCGTGCAGGATCTGCGCCGCCTGCTTGAGCAGCCGGACCTGCGGATTGTCGGGATGAACCTCGAAGTACTGGGCCATGGTGGCCCGATTGTCGCGCGCCCGGCCCGGCTGCCGCACCAGGCTCAGGTCATGTGCTGCGCCGCTGCCGTGAGAGGTTCGCCTGGGTGCCGGTTCAGGGCCAGAGGCAGCGAGACGAAGGCCGTGAAGACCACCGGCACCAGGGTCAGTGCCACGGTGCCCAGCCAGCGGGTGAAAAACAGTCGAAGCTCAGGGTGCATGTCGGATCTCCAGGCGGGCACCATGCCCGTGACCTCCATGCTGCGCCGACCGCATGAAGCGGGGCTGATGCCGGCTGAAGCCGGACTGAAGCGGGTGCTCAGGCGAGCTCGGGTGAGGCGCTCAGCGCCTGCAGCCGGTCGGCCCAACGGGTCCATACGGCCGTGCAGCCGCCGGGCAGGTCGGGCAGCTCGCCAGGCTGGACGCGGCTCTCGCCCGGCGCGTGGAAGTCCGATCCCCGCGAAGCCAGCAGGCCGAACTCCTGGGCCGTGGCAGCATAGCGCTGCGCCTCGTCGGGGAAATGGGCGCCGCAGGTGACCTCGACGCCGACCCCGCCGTGCCCGACGAACTCGTGGAACAGCGCCCACTCCTCGGTGGGCGAGAAACGGTAGCGCGCCGGGTGGGCCAGCACGGCCAGGCCGCCGGCATCCCGGATCCACTGCATGGCCTCGCCCAGCGCCGCCCAGCGGTGCGGCACGAAGCCGGGCAGGCCCTCCTTCAGGTAGCGCTGGAAGACCTCGTGCACGCTGTCGCAGTGACCGTGCTCGACGAGGAAACGGGCGAAGTGCGTGCGCGAGACGAGATCAGGGTTGCCGGCGTAGCGCCGCGCGCCCTCGTAGGCGCCATGGATGCCGACGCGCGCCAGGCTCTCACCCATCTCGCGGGCGCGCTGCTCTCGGCCGGCCCGCAGCCGGGCCAGACCGGCGTTCAGGCCCGGATGATCGGGGTCAACGTCCAGGCCCAGCACATGCACGGTCTCGCCCAGGAAGCTGACCGAGACCTCGACGCCACAGACATAGGCCATGCCCAGGGCCTGGGCGGCGGCCCGGGCTGCGTGCTGGCCGCCCAGCTCGTCGTGGTCGGTGAGCGACCACAGCTGCACGCCACCGGCGTGGGCCAGGCGGGCGAGCGCTTCAGGGGGCAGGCTGCCGTCGGAATGCACCGAATGGCAGTGCAGATCGGCATTGAGCAGGTGCACGCCGCCATTCTAGGAACCCTGGCGGCCCGACAAAGGGCCAGGGACATCGCCGTCCACCCCTCAATTCCCCCGACCCCCTATCATCCGGGCCCCTGTTACCCGGCCCTGACCGATGTCCCCGATCCTGCCGCTGCCCCT
>JAFLDI010000406.1 GCA_017302485.1 Burkholderiales bacterium
CCTGGGCGAGGCCGGGCGTTTCTGGCCGGCCGACGAGGCCCTGATCGCCTGGCGCGCGCTGGCCGCCGAGGGACAGGCCCGCATCGCCTACGACGAGGGCCGCTGAGCGGTGGCCGGTTCCCGCGCCGGTCACATGTGCTGACAGCTCGGGCCGGAGCGGTGACAACCGGCGCGAGGCCCGGCGCGTTGTTCCGCCATCGCCACTCGACGCTGTTCCCACCATGAAGAAGCTGACCCCCCTGCTCGTGATGGGCGCCGCCGGCCTGCTGGCCGCGCTGCTGGGTTCGCCTGCCGCCCAGGCCACCGAGGTCGGGGTGTCGATCGCGATCAGCCAGCCGGGCGTCTATGGTCGCATCGACATCGGCCGCTATCCTCAGCCGGCGGTGGTGGTCCGGCAGCCAGTGCTGGTGCGCCCGGCACCGGTCTACGCACCGGCGCCGGCGCCGGTCTACCTGTGGGTACCGCCCGGCCACCAGAAGCACTGGTCCCGGCACTGCGGGCGCTACCAGGCCTGTGGAGTGCCGGTGTACTTCGTTCGCCAGGACTGGTACCGGGCACACGTGGCGCCGGCGCCGGTCTATCACCCAAGGGGCCGTGGGCATGACCACGACCACGGCGAGTACGGCCGCGGACGCGGCCACGACTGATCGGTCAGGACCGCTCTTTTCCCGCGACCAACCGGACCGGCGTCAGACCTAGACTCGCCGCATGTCTGCGACGGCGTCTCCTGTCACCGGCCTGGTGCTCACGGGCGGCGGGGCGCGCGCGGCCTACCAGGTGGGCGTTCTGGTGGCGCTGAAACGGCTGCGCGCCGAGGCGGGCCGCGCCGGGGCGTCCACACTCTTTCCAGTGATCGCCGGTACCTCGGCCGGAGCGATCAACGCGGCGGTGCTGGCGGCGGGCGCCGACGACTTCGATGCCACCGTGGCGCGCATGCACGCGGTCTGGCGCGACTTCCACGCCGGGCAGGTCTACCGGGCCGATGCGCTGGGCGTGATCCGCAGCGGCGCCGGCTGGCTGAAGATGCTGTCGATCGGCTGGCTTCTGGCGCGCTGGCGTCGCCAGAAGCCGCGCTCGCTGCTGGACAACACGCCGCTGGCCGCATTGCTGACCGAGGCAGCCCGGCTTGACCGGCTGCCGCAGCTGATCGCTGACGGGCACCTGCAGGCGCTGGCGATCAGTGCCTCAAGTTACACCTCCGGCCAGCACGTCACCTTCTACGAGGCGGCCCACGCGGCGCAGCCCTGGGTGCGCTCGCAGCGCCTGGCGGTGCGCCAGCGCCTGGGCATCGAGCACCTGATGGCCTCGTCGGCGATTCCCTTCGTGTTTCCGGCGCGGCAGCTGCCGATCGATGGCCTGCCCGAGTGGTTCGGCGACGGATCGATGCGCCAGGCGGCACCGATCTCGCCGGCCATCCACCTGGGCGCGCAGCGCGTGCTGGTGGTGGGCGCCGGCCGCATGCACGAACCCCCGGGTGAGCGCCATGTGGACCCGGGCTACCCGTCGCTGGCGCAGATCGGCGGCCATGCGCTCTCCAGCATCTTCCTGGACACGCTGGCGGTGGACATCGAGCGCCTGCAGCGCATCAACCGCACGCTGTCGCTGATGCCCGAGGGCGTCCGCGCGGCCAGCGCGCTGCGGCCGATCGAGCTGCTGGTGATCGCCCCCAGCCAGCGCCTGGACGACCTGGCCGCGCGCCACCTCAACGCCCTGCCACCGATGGTGCGGGCGCTGCTGCGCGGCCTGGGCGTCTCCGGGGCGGCCGGGGCCACGAGTGGCGCGGCGCTGGCCAGCTACCTGCTGTTCGAGGCCGACTACACGCGCGAGCTGATCGCGCTGGGCGAGGCCGACACGTTGGCCCGGCGCGACGAGGTGCGGCGCTTCTTCGGCTGGAATCAGTCTGCCTGACCGTTGACCCGCAGCCCGGCCTGCGACAGGCGGCGTGCGGTGGCCGGGCCCAGGCCCTTGACGCGGCGCTGCAGCTCGCGCCAGTCCTTGAACGGGCCGGCGCGTCGGCGCTCGGCCAGGATGGCTTCGGACAGGCTGGGCCCGACGCCGGGCAATCTTTCCAGCTCCGCCTGATTGGCCTGGTTCACCTCCAGTGGCGGCTCAGCGGCGAGCACGGCCCTCCAGCCCAGCATGGCCAGCAGACACAGCGGCAGCCATTGGCGGCGCTTCATCGGCGCTCCAGCGCCGGCGGGCGGGCGGGCAGCGACGGCGCGTAGTCCGGCCCCAGCAGGTCCAGCGTCGGCTGGTAGAAGCGTGAGCGGATGCCCAGCAGGTGCTCCATCGCGTGGTCGGCCCAGTCCAGCCGGAACGAGCGCTGCGCCAGGGCCTGCGCCTGCGCCGGGCCCAGCGTGGCGCTGCGGCTCCACCAGTAGACCGGGATGGCGTAGCCGGCCTCGGTGCTCTGGCTGTGGCCGGCAAAGTCGCTGACGTGGCCCACCTCCTGGCCGTGGTCGCTGAAGTACAGCAGCTCCAGCGCACGGCCCTCACGCTGGCGGTGCAGGGCGCTCATCATGCGCGCCAGCACATCCGCGCCGCAGCGCACGGCGTCGTCGTACTCGTTGCGGGCGCGAACGATGGCCGCGCTGCGTCCGGCGGCGCGCAGCGATCGGACCAGGGCATCGTCGCCGGTGTCGGTCGCCCAATGGCGCAGGGCAGCCGGGCAGCGCTGGGCGTAGTGGAAGTGCTGGCCCAGCAGGTGGATCACCAGCAGCTCGCGCGGGGCGGCGGGGGCGGCCAGCCACTGGTCCAGCGCCGGCAGCAGGTCGTGGTCGGTGGCCGAGCTGTCGCGCCAGTTGCCCTTGTTGATGAAGCGACGTTCGTCGGCGCTGGCCGCCATCGACGCAAACCAGCCCTCGTGCGCCGGCTGGTTGGACAGCCAGGTGACGCGGTAGCCGGCGGCACGGGCCAGTTGGGTCACATCAGGCGTGGTGGTCCAGTCGTCGGGCCGCTCCAGCGTGGCGGCGGTCAGGGCCAGGCGCAGCGAGGGCAGGGTGAAGGCCTCGGCCGACCAGGCCTCGCGCAGCAGCACATGGGTACCCGGCAGGCGGCCCATGGCGTCGGACAGCGCTGCCGTGGTGTCGCGCGCATAGCCCAGCAGGCCCCAGTTCAGGCGGGTGTTGCTCTCGCCGATGACCAGCACCACGGTGCGCGGCTGCTCGTCCAGCGTGCGCAGCTGCCAGTCGGCGCGCTGCGCCCAGAGTGCGGCGCGGGCGCCATCGAGCTGGGCGATGTCGCGCTGGGCTGCCAGATGGCGGGCGTAGACCACCCCCCAGCGCACCAGCGGCTCGGCGCGCAGCATGGCCGGGTTCAGGTGCAGCAGCGCGGCCAGACCCAGCAGGCCGATCACCGGCCAGCGCGCAGCCGAGGCACCGGCAGAGGGTGCCA
>JAFLDI010000407.1 GCA_017302485.1 Burkholderiales bacterium
GGGCAAGAAACGCTAGGCCGCGGGCCGCCGGGCCGCCCCAAGGCCCGCGGAGCCCCCTTGGGGGGTGGCGACGGCGCGCAGCGCCTAGCCTGGGGGCCCCAATGTCATGCCGTGGCCATCACGCTCAGGCCCAGCTCGCGCATCATCAGCTCGCGCATGATGAACTTCTGCGGCTTGCCGGTCACGGTGACCGGCAGTTCCTCGACGAAGCGGATGTAGCGCGGCACCTTGTAGTGGGCGATCTGCTCGCGGCACCAGTCGCGCACCTCGTCCTCGGTGCAGGACTGGCCCGGTCGCACGATGATCCAGGCGCAGAGTTCCTCGCCGTAGCGGCTGTCGGGCACGCCGAAGACCTGCACCGCCGCCACCTTGGGGTGGCGGAACAGGTATTCCTCCACCTCGCGCGGGTAGATGTTCTCGCCGCCGCGGATCACCATGTCCTTCACGCGGCCGACGATGTTGCAGTAGCCCTGGGCGTCGATCGTGGCGAGGTCGCCGGTGTGCATCCAGCCTTCACGCAGGGCATCGGCGGTGCGCTCGGGGTCGTCCCAGTAGCCCTGCATCACCGAATAGCCGCGGGTGCACAGCTCGCCCTTCTCGCCCACCGGCACCGTGCGACCGTCGATGTCGACCACCTTGACCTCCAGGTGCGGCAGCACGCGGCCGACGGTGGTGACGCGCTTGTCCAGCGGGTCGTCGGTGGCGCTCTGGAAGGACACCGGGCTGGTCTCGGTCATGCCGTAGGCGATGGTCACCTCGGTCATGTGCATCAGCGACTGCACCCGGCGCATCACCTCGATCGGACAGGGCGCGCCGGCCATGATGCCGGTGCGCAGCGTGGACAGGTCGTGGCGCGCGAAGTCGGGGTGGTCGAGCTCGGCGATGAACATCGTGGGCACGCCGTGCAGCGCGGTGCAGCGTTCGGCCTGCACCGCGGCCAGCGTGGCCACGGGGTCGAAGCCCTCGCCGGGGAAGACCATCTTGCTGCCCGCGCTCACGCAGGCCAGCACCGCCAGCACCATGCCGAAGCAGTGGTACAGCGGCACCGGGATGCACAGCCGGTCGGCCGGGCCCAGCTTCATGCAGGCCGCCACCGCCAGCGCGTTGTTGACGATGTTGTGGTGCGTCAGCGTGGCGCCCTTGGGTGCGCCGGTGGTGCCGCTGGTGAACTGGATGTTGATCGGCTGCTGCGCGTCGAGCGGCGGCACCTCGGCCAGCAACGGGCGGTGTGCCGCCCCATCGGCGCACAAGGCGGACCAGTTCAGCATGCCGCGCGTGGAATCGTCGCCCATGCGCACCACCTGGCGCAGCGCCGGCAGGCGCGGCGCACCGCCGGCCTCGCCCCAGCCCAGGTTCTGCAACAGCCCCAGGTAGTTGCTGGACTTGAAGGCCGCCGCCGTGACCAGCACGCTGACACCCACCTTGTTCAGCGCGTACTCCAGCTCGGCCAGGCGGTAGGCCGGGTTGATGGTCACCAGGATCGCGCCGATGCGCGCGGTGGCGAACTGCGTGAGCAGCCACTCGGCGCGGTTGGGGCTCCAGATGCCCACGCGGTCGCCGGGGCGCACGCCCAGGCGCCACAGGCCAGCGGCGGCCTGGTCCACCTCACGGTCCAGGTCCGCCCAGGTCCAGCGCAGGCCCTGCTCGACGAAGACCGCCGCGTCGGCGCCCGGTGCCTGACTGACCGCCTGCCGCAGCAGTTGATCGACGGTGAGCCGGCTCAAGGGCTGGTCGGTCAGACCACGGACCAGCGAGCGTCCGGCATCAGGCAAGCGGGGATCATCCATGGGCATCAGGGGATCAGTTGGTACTGCCGCAGCGTCTCCGAGGGCAGCTCGTCGAACATCGCCTTGTAGTGGCGGGTGAAGTGGCTGGCGCTGGAGCAACCCAGCATCGAGGCCAGCTCGGTGATCGGCTTGCTGGCCGGGTCGGCGCGCAGCTTGAGTGCGCGGCGCGCCTCGTTCAGGCGCAGCGCGCGCAGGTAGGCCTGCGGCGTGGTGTGCATGAACTCCTCGAAGCAGTACTGCAGGCTGCGTCGGCTGGCGAAGGCGGCGGCGCAGATCTCGCCCACGCCGATGTCCTGCTCCAGGTGCTCGCGCATGAACTCGATGGCCCGCTGCACCACCTTCAGCCGGCTGTCGGCGCGGCGCGGGATGGTGCTGCCCTGCGGACCGCTGCGGTCACCGCCCATGGCCAGGATCACCGCCTGGTTGAGCGCCATGGCCAACAGCTCGGACTCGCGGGCCTCGGTGCTGGGCGTGCCCTGGGCCACACGGTCCTCGGCTTCGCCGCAGACCGCCAGCAGCATCTGCCGGATCGCCTGCGCGGCATCGGCCGACAGGCCCAGGTTGCGCTCGTTCTCGGCCTGCTGCAGCCACTCGCGCTTGGACGGCGCCAAGGTGCTGGCCAGCATGTCGCGGTGCACCGCCAGACCGATCAGGTCCAGCTCGCCCGCCGAGACCACATCCACCTCGCGGCCGCCGGGCAGCACCATCAGGGTGTCGCGGTCCAGCGCGCGACCGGCATAGACCGAGCCGGGTTGCACCGCCAGCGGCATGGCCAGCACCACATGGTCGGGCGGCGGCGCGATCTGCTCGCGCAGTTGTCGGTTGGTCTGCTCGCGCACCAGGAAGCCGCCCTGCATCTCCAGGTGCCACAGCTCGCCGCGGAAACGCCCGCAGGCCAGCTGTTCATAGTGCTGGTTCCAGCCGGTCAGGGCCTCGGCCTGATCGTCGACGTCGTGCGCCGTGTGTCGCTTCAGTGCAGCCATGCGATCCTCCTCGATCTCCGGCCTGTTATGTGCAGATGCTGTGCCAGCCGACCGGCTTCGGCTAGCCCGGAATGACCCGCAGGCCGCCCACGCCGGCCAGGGCCAGGCGGCCATCGGCCAGCACCACGGCACCGGTCAGGGTGCTGCGGTCCTCCAGGCGGCGAAAGACCAGCTGGTCGGCCAATGCCGCGCCCAGCAGTTGCGTGCCATCAGCCCCCACCATCAGCACCCGGGCGCCGGCCATCGGCACCACCGCGGTGATCGAGCCGGCCTCGGGCGCACGGTGCTGGGTCCAGCTGCGCCCGTCGTCGGTGCTGCGCACCCAGTGGCCACGCATGCCGCCCGCCAGCAGCGTGCCCTCAATGGCCGCGCCGCTCCACAGCGACCCCGCGTAGGCCGTTTTCACCGCCTCCCAATGTCGGCCCTGGTCGGTGCTGCGCAGCACATGACCGGACTCGGCGGCGATCAGCCAGGTGCCAGCGGTGGAGACGAAGATGCGGTTGAGGTGGCGCTCGCCCTCCTCGCCCTCGAGCAGCGTGCTGGGCTTCCAGTGGCTGCCGCCGTCCTCGCTGGCCAGCGCCAGGCCGAAGCCGCCCACC
>JAFLDI010000408.1 GCA_017302485.1 Burkholderiales bacterium
CCAGGGCGCCCGGTTGCAGGTGCTGCTGCCCGCCACCGGCGGCGGCCGCGGGCCGAACGCGCCACCGCGCGAAGCGCTGGAGGGCACGGTCAACGTGATCGACAACGCCGTGGACACCGCCACCGGCAGCATCCGCATCAAGGGTGCGCTGGCCAATCCGAAGCAACTCCTGTGGCCCGGTCAGTACGTCACGGTCCAGCTGACGCTGCGCACGATCAAGGATGCCGCGGTGCTGCCGGTGGTGGCGCTGGTGCAGCGCGGCCAGGAGCGCTCGGTCTATGTGGTGGGCGCCGACATGACGGTGTCGCTGCGACCGGTGCAGCTGCGCTACAGCAGCGGCGAGTGGGCGGTGGTGGATGGCGTCCAACCGGGTGAGCGCGTGGTGGTGGAAGGCAAGCAGAACCTGCGGCCGGGCGGGCTGGTGCGCGAGGCGCCGGCCGGGCCGGCCAAGGGCGCATCGGCGGCTTCGGGTGCAGCATCAGCTGCGGCTTCCGGGGCCTCTGCATGAACATCGCCGAGCATTTCATCCGCCGTCCGGTGATGACGGTGCTGCTGAACCTGGCCGTGGTGGTGGCCGGGGCGCTGGCGCTGACGAAGATCCCGGTGGCCGCGCTGCCCAGCTACAACACGCCGATCATCCAGGTCAATGCCAGCCTGCCCGGCGCCTCGCCCGAGACCATGGCCAGCTCGGTGGCGCTGCCGCTGGAGAAACAGTTCAGCACCATCGCCGGCCTGTCGGTGATCAGCTCCACCAACACGCTGGGCGGCAGCTCGCTGACGCTGGAGTTCGACACCGCGCGCGACATCGACGCCGCCGCGGTGGACGTGCAGGCCGCACTGTTCCGCGCCCAGCGCCAGCTGCCGGCCGAGATGACCACGCCGCCCAGCTACCGCAAGGTCAACCCGGCCGATGCGCCGGTGCTGCTGGTGGCACTGACCTCGCCCTCGCTGGACACTGCCGAGCTCAACGACTACGCCGAGAACCTGATCGCGCCCAGCCTGTCGACGATCGACGGCGTGGCCCAGGTCTTCATCTTCGGCCAGCGCCGCTACGCGGTGCGCATCAAGGTGCGGCCCGAGGCGCTGGCCGAGCGCAATGTCACGCTGGACGAGCTGCGCAGCGTGCTGGCCGGCGCCAACGCCAACACGCCGGTGGGTGTGCTGGAAGGCCCGCGGCAGACGCTGACGGTGCAGGCCAACCGGCAGCTCTCCAACGCGCGCGAATGGGGCCAGGTGATCATCGCTGCCCGCAATGGCGCACCGGTGCGGCTGCGCGATGTGGCCGAGGTGCAGGACAGCGTGGAGTCGGTCAAGACCTACGCGGCGCTCAACGGCGAGCCCTCGATCACGCTGGCGGTGCAGCGCCAGCCCAATGCCAACACGGTGCAGGTGGTCGACAAGGTGCGCGCGATGCTGCCGCGCTTCGCGGCGCAGCTGCCAGCCTCGGTGCAGATGACGCCGGTCAACGACCGTTCGCTGTCGATCCGCGAGGCGTTGCACGACGTCAACCTGACGCTGGCGCTGACCGTGGTGCTGGTGGTGCTGGTGATCTTCCTGTTCCTTCGCCGCGCGGCGGCCACGCTGATCCCCACGCTGTCGCTGCCGGTGTCGCTGATCGGTGCGATCTCGCTGCTCTACGCCGGCGGTTACAGCCTGGACAACATCTCGCTGCTGGGCATCACGCTGGCGGTGGGCCTGGTGGTGGACGACGCGATCGTGATGCTGGAGAACATCGTGCGCCACGTCGAGGATGGCATGGCACCGTTCGAGGCCGCGATCCGTGGCGCGCGCGAGATGAGCTTCACGATCATCTCGATCTCGGTGTCGCTGGTGGCGGTGCTGATCCCGATCTTCTTCATGCCCGGCGTGATTGGCTTGCTGTTCCATGAGTTTGCGGTGGTGGTGGGCCTGGCCGTGCTGGTGTCGGCCGGCGTGTCGCTGACGCTGGTGCCGATGCTGTGCAGCCGCTTCCTGCGCCATCACGAGCCGGCCGAGGAGGGCCGGTTGGGCCGCGCCTTCGAGGACGGCTTCAACGCCTTTCAGGCCGCCTACGGCCGCAGCCTGGACTGGGCGCTGGCGCACCGCGCATGGATCGGCGCCTTGGCAATGGGCAGCCTGGCCCTGTCGGTGTGGCTGGCAGTGAGCAGTCCCAAGGGCTTCTTCCCGGAAGAGGACATCGGCCAGATCCAGGTCACCACCGAGGCGGCCGAGGACATCTCCTTCGAGGCGATGGTCAAGCTGCACACCCGCGCGGCCGACATCTTCCGCGCCGATCCGGCGATCGCCGCGGTCTCGGCCTTCACCGGCGGCAGTGGCGGCAACCAGCAGAACACCGGCCGGATGTTCATCGTGCTCAAGCCGCGCGCCGAACGCCCGCCGATGGCCCAGGTGGTGGAGCGCCTGCGCCAGAAAACCCGTGCGGTGCCGGGCCTGGCGGTCTACATGCGGCCGGTGCAGAACCTGCAGCTGGGCGGCCGCCAGAGCAAGAGCCGCTACCAGTACACGCTGCAAAGCGTCAGCGCCGACGCGCTGGGCGAATGGTCGGGCAGGCTGCAGGACAAGCTGCGCGCCGACCCGCTGTTCCGCGATGTCACCAGCGACAGCCAGAACCGCGGCCTGCAAGCCACGCTGGCGATCGACCGCGACAAGGCGGCGCTGCTGGGCGTACCGATGGCCGATCTGCGCAGCGCGCTCTACAGCGCCTTCGGCGAGCGCCAGGTCTCCACCATCTACGGCGCCAGCAACAGCTTCCAGGTCATCATGGAAGCGGCCGACGCCGACCGCCAGTTCGAGGACGCCTTCAACAAGATCTACCTGCGCAGCCGGGGCGGCGCGCTGGTGCCGCTGTCGGCCTTTGCCACAGTGCAGCGCACGCTGGGCCCCACCGCAGTGAACCACCAGGGTCAGCTGCAAGCGGTGACGATCAGCTTCAACCTGGCGCCCGATGCGCCGCTGGGCGACGCCACCCAGCGCATCAGCGCCTACCGCGAGGAGCTGGGGCTGCCGCCCACCATCATCACCAGTTACGGCGGTGATGCCGCGGTGTTCCAGGACTCGCAGGGCGGCCAGCTGGTGCTGATCATCGCGGCGCTGGCCGTGATCTATGTGCTGCTGGGCGTGCTGTACGAGAGCTACATCCACCCGCTGACCATCCTGGCCGGCCTGCCCTCGGCGGCGGTGGGGGCGCTGCTGGCGCTGTGGCTGTTCGGCCATGACCTGACCCTGATCGCCACCATCGGCATCCTGATGCTGATCGGCATCGTCAAGAAGAACGCGATCATGATGATCGACTTCGCGCTCGACGCCCAGCGCCACCAGCACCTGACGCCGCCGCAGGCAATCCGCGAGGCCTGCGTGCTGCGCTTTCGGCCGATCATGATGACGACGCTGGCGGCGCTGATGGGCGCGCTGCCGATCGCGCTGGGCATCGGCGCCGGCGCC
>JAFLDI010000409.1 GCA_017302485.1 Burkholderiales bacterium
GAAGCTGCACGGCCCGGGCTCGCGCACGCAGTTCGGCGCGCACGCCTTCGACGCGCTGAAGGTGCTCGAGCGCATCGTGCCGGTGGCCGCCCGGCGCGCGCAGCCCGGCACGTCGGCCTTTCGCCAGGCCCTGCGCGACGCGCTGGAAAGCGAGAAGGAGATCGCCGTCTCGCACGGTGTCCTGAACTACACGCCCAGCGACCACCTCGGCTTCGACCGGCGCGGCGTGGTGATGCTGCGCATCGAGCAGGGCCGCTTCCGGCTCGAGGCTGGCGCTGCGGCCAAGCCCTGAGCGGTCCAGACCCCAAGACAACACGAGGAGACCCCCCATGACCCCACGCACCGCCACGGCGGCGGCGGCGCTGCTCGCGCTTGCGCCCGCTGCCCAGGCCTTCGACATCCCCAGCGACGACCCGGACCTGAAGATCCGCCTGGACCTGACGCCCAAGTACAGCGCCGCCTACCGGCTGAAGAACCCCTCGGCCGCACTGACCCGCCTGGACGTGGCGGTCGATCCCGGGACCGTCAACGAGGACGACGGCGACCACAACTTCAACAAGGGCCTGATCTCCAGCCGGCTCGACCTGCTGGCCGAGTTCGACCTCGCCACGCCGAACCTCGGCCTGCGCCTGAGCGGCAACGCCTGGCGCGACAGCATCTACCTGCGCCGCAACGACTACGCGGGCACGCCGCTGTATGCCGGCGGCACACCGCTCGGACCGGTGATCCCGACCGCCAACAACGCGCCCGGCCAGGCGCCCGACGAGTTCCTCGCCTCGACCCGCCGCCAGCACGGCCAGGGCCAGGAGCTGCTCGACGCCTTCATCTATGCCAAGGGCGAGATCGGCGGCATGCGCGGCACGGTGCGCCTGGGCAAGCACACGCTGCAATGGGGCGAGAGCCTGTTCTTCGGCCAGAACGGCATTGCCGCGGCCCAGGGGCCGGTGGACGTGGCCAGGATCCTGTCGGTGCCGGGCTGGCAGTTCAAGGAGGTGCTGCTGCCGGTGGAGCAGGTGTCGGCCTCGCTGCAGGTCAGCGAGGGCGTCACGCTGGGCGCCTACTACCAGCTCAAGTGGCGCCCCAGCAAGATCCCGGGCGTCGGCAGCTACTTCTCGAACCAGGAGTATGTCGGCACCGGGGTGGTCAACTTCGGCAACGACGCCAACGGCCAGCCGATCCTGCTGGCCTACGACCCGGCGCGCGACCTGCGGCCGAAGAACTCGGGCCAGTTCGGTCTGCAGCTGCGCGTGGCGCCGGCCGACAGCGACTACCAGTTCGGTGTCTATGCCGCGCAGTACCACGACAAGACGCCGGCGGTGCCGGTGTTCGACTTCGTCAACGGCAATGTGCACCTGGCCTACGCCTCGAACATCCGCACGGTCGGGGCCAGCGTCACCTCGTCGATCGGCCAGCTGAACTGGGCGGTGGAGGCCTCGCTGCGCAGCAATGCGCCGCTGACGGGTGATCCGGCGGTGCTGGGCCTGGGCCCGATCCTGGCCTGCGACACCAGCTCGGCCACGCCCTGCTACGCCGTCGGCCGCACGGCCCACCTGCAGGCCTCGGGCATCTACGTGCTGCAGCCGGGCGCGCTGTGGGGCGGCGGTGCGGTGGTGGGCGAGCTGGCCTACAACCGCACGCTGAAGGTGACGCGCGACATCTTCGCCATCGGCCCCGGCGGCACCAGTGCCGGCCTGGGCGGCCTGGACCCGAACACCACCAAGGGGGCCTATGCGCTGCGTGTGCTGTTCGAGCCGCAGTACTTCCAGGTGCTGCCCGGGCTGGACCTGTCGGTGCCGCTGGCCGTGGGCTGGAACTTCGGCGGGCGCTCCTCGGCGATCTTCAACTTTGCCGGTGGCGCCTCGAACGCCGGCGACGTGAGCCTGGGCGTGAAGGCGAAGTACCAGGGCGACTGGAACGCCTCGCTGACGGTCACCGACTACTTCGGCACCGCCAAGACCTTCACCCAGACCCGCGTGGCCGGCGCCGGCTCGCCGCGCCAGCTGAGCTTCGGCCAGACGCTCAAGGACCGCGGCTTCGTGGCCTTCAGCCTCTCGCGCACCTTCTGAACCCGACCCTGGAGTCCCTCCCATGAACCGTCTCACCCTGGTCGCGGCGCTGTTGGCCGCGGCGTTTACATCGCCGGTCGGCGCGGCCGTCTCGGCCGACGAGGCCGCCAAGCTCAAGACCACGCTCACGCCGATGGGCGCCGAGCGTGCTGCCAACAAGGACGGCAGCATCCCCGCCTGGGATGGCGGCAGCACCAAGGTCCCGTCCGGCTGGAAGCCTGGCGAGGCGCGCCCCGACCCCTTTGCCGCCGACAAGCCCCTGTTCAGCATCGACGCCAGGACCATGGAGCAGCACGCCGCGCGGCTGAGCGACGGCGTCAAGGCGCTGCTGAAGAAGCAGCCGGGCTTTCGCATCGATGTCTACCCGACGCACCGCAGCGCCGCGGCGCCGCAATGGGTCTACGACAACACCCTGCGCAATGCCACCCGCGCCAAGCTGGTGGATGACGGCCACGGCACCGAAGGCGCCTACGGCGGCGTGCCGTTCCCGATCCCCAAGGACGCCTACGAGGTGTTCCAGAACCACCGCCTGGCCTGGACCGGCTCGAACGTCCAGGCCCAGGTTCGGGTCTGGGTGGTCACCAGCGACGGCAAGCGCTCGATGGCCTCGGGCGGCGTGCAGAGCCTGAGCAAGCTCTACTACGACCCCAGCGGCTCGCTCGACAAGTTCGACGGCATCTACAGCCTGGGCAAGTTCGCCGTCACCGAACCGGGCTCGAAGGCGGGCGAGGCCATCCTGGCGCACGACAGCATCAACAGCAGCAAGCCGCGCGGCCTGTGGCAGTACCTGGTCGGCCAGCGCCGCGTGCGCAAGGCGCCGTCGGTGGCCTACGACACGCCGGACTCGGTGACCTCGGGCATCGGTCTGTTCGACGAGGCCTTCAACCTGTTCGGCCCGATCGACAAGCACCAGCTCAAGCTGCTCGGCAAGAAGGAGCTCTACATCCCCTACAACAACAACCGCGCCGCCGCGGCCAAGGTGGCCAACCTGGTGACGCCGGGCACGCTCAACCCGGCCCTGGTGCGCTGGGAGCTGCACCGGGTGTGGGAGGTCGAGGCCACGCTGGCCGAAGGCAAGCGCCACGTGGTGCCCAAGCGCAAGTACTACATCGACGAGGACAGCTGGCAGATCGTGCTGTTCGACGGCTGGGACGCCAAGGGCGAGCTGTGGCGCACCAACTACTCGCTGACCCTGCTGGCCCCCGACATCCCGGCGGTGGTGGCCAACATGCTGTGGGGCGGTTATGACCTGCAGACCGGCGCCTACTACCTGAACATGGCCGGCAACGAGCTGCCCATGCAGTACAAGCCGGTGGACAAGCTGCCACGGTCCTTCTTCAGCCCCGAAGAGCTGGCCAACGAA
>JAFLDI010000041.1 GCA_017302485.1 Burkholderiales bacterium
GCCCAGTTGGGCACCAACGATGCGTTGCTGCTCGGCCAGATTGCCGTGGGCGTTGCGCGCGAAGTCCGGCAGCAGCGAGGCAACCTTGACCTCCGTGGCGCAGTTCTTCATGCAGCTCGAACCCTGCACGTCGGGCTTGCCGTGGCCGATCTCCTTGCCCGGCCACATGCCGTGATTGGTCTGCATGCCGTTGCGGTTGGGGATCAGCTTCTGCACCTCGGCCATGTTGCGGTCCGACAGCACATAGTCATCGGGCAACACGTACGACAGGTTCAGGATGTAGGCCACCACCGCATAGACCTCATCGGTCTTGAGGGACTTGGGCGCGTTCCAGGGCATGGCACGGTTGATGAAGTCGAACAGCGTCGAAACCGAGCTGAGCTTCATCATCGCGGTGCGCTCCGGGTACGACTCGTCCAGCAGACGGGCCACCTTGCCGGTCTTCACATCGTCCTTGGTGGTGCCACCGACGATGGGGCTGAAGAACTCGCGCGACTCACCGAAGATGCCGTGGCAGGCCGCGCACTTGGCCTCCCAGACGTCCTGGCCCTGGGCCACCGAGCCCGAGCCCTTGGGCAGGCCCTGCAGGTCAGGCCGCACATCGATGTTCCAGGCGGCGATCTCCTTGGCCGTGGCCGGACGGCCAATGCCGTTGTAGATGCCGCTGGACACCGGCGCGAGGCCGCCATCGGGCTTGGGCGGCGCGGGCGTCTTGACCGCCTGCGCGGCGCCAACCAGGCCCAGGGCCAGGGCCAGCGCGGCGGCGATCGACTTCAGATCACGACAGCTGGACATTCTTCACCTCACCGTTTTCCTCGACCAGCCAGGTCTGGATGGCGTTGTTGTGGTAGATCGATCGGGTACCTCGCACCGCACGCAGTTGGCGATAGGTCGCCTGGGTGTGGCCGGTTTCGTCGGTGGCCCGGCTCTGGATCAACGCCGGCTTGCCGTCCCAGACCCAGTCCAGGTTGAAGCGGGTCAGGCACTTGGACATCACCGGCGTTTCCAGGCGCGCCTCGCGCCAGCTGCGGCCGCCATCGACCGATACGTCGACGCGCTTGACCTTGCCACGGCCGGACCAGGCCAGACCACTGATGTTGTAGAAGCCCTTGTCCAGCAGCACCTGACCGCCCGAGGGCGTGGTGACCACGCTCTTGACTTCCATCAGACTGCTGTACTGGCGATGCGAACCGTCGGGCATCAGGTCGGTGTAGCCCAGGACCTCGTCCTTGGCACCGAAGGGCTGGTCGCCCACCTTGATGCGGCGCAGGTACTTGACCCAGCTCACCCCCTGCACGCCCGGCACCACCAGGCGCAACGGATAGCCCTGCTGGGGGCGCAGCATCTCGCCGTTCTGGCCCCAGGCCAGCAGCACCTCGCCGCTCTCGATCAAGGACATCGGGATGGTGCGGGTCATGGCCGAGCCGTCGCCGCCCTCGGCCAGCACGAAGCGGCCGCGCTTGGCATCGACACCACACATGTCCAGCACCAGCTTCAAAGGCACGCCGGTGAACTCGCTGCACGACAGCATGCCGTGGGTGTACTGCGCCGTGGGCACGGCCACGTTGCCCCACTCGATCGAGGTATTGGCACCGCACTCGATGAAGTGGAAGCGCGACACCGACGGCAGCCGCATCAGTTCATCCATGGTGAAGACGTGCGGCCGGCTGACCAGTTTCTCGTCCGCACCGTGCACCATCAGGCGGTGCTTGGAGGGATCGATGTCGTACCAGCCCTGGTGGTGGCGCTCGAAGTGCAGACCGCTGGGCGTGACGATGCCGAAGAGCGACTGCAGCGGCGCAAAGGCCACCGAGGCCTGCGTGGTCTGCGACAGGCCCGGGCTCTGGCGGCGAGCCACGTTGGCCTCGAACTTGGACGGCAGGCCGTACGGCTGGCTGGCCACGCCCTCGCCCAGTGTCGTTGCGTGGGTGGGGAGCGTCAGGATGTTGTCGTCGCCACCGCTGGCCGGCACCGGGTTCGAGGTGGCATGGGCTGCGCCGGCGGCGCCCGCACTGGCCGCAGCCGCGAACGCAGTGCGAATGAAATGGCGCCTGCCTTGCTTGGCCTCGGCCCACACGGTGCGAATGCCCTGCGGGTCGAGGAAGTTCTCGGGCGCCTTCAGAAGCCGCCCACCCGAGGGAAAGGGCTGCAGACTGACGCGGTCGTCTTGGTTCACGGTTTCTCCTTGGGGTCGCCACACAGGGTGCGCAGCGCACCCTGGGCTTCGAGCCACTGGGTCAATGCCGCCAGCCTGTCGCCGGCGATCCGGTAAAGCATGTGCACGCCTTCGCGTCGCCGACTGAGCAGCCCCGATCGGTACAGCGTGGCCAGATGTTGCGACAGGTTGGGCTGACTGGCACCCACACTCTCGATCAACTGACTGACAGTGCGTTCACCGCCCATCAGATCGTGGACGATCCGCAGGCGAACAGGGGTCGACAACAGGGCAAAGAGCTCTGCTGCACGTTCGAACACCCGGTCCTCTTCGGAAGAATCCACGAATCTGCCTATTGCGATATAAGCACATGCAGATATTATGTGAACGATCCTGACGCGAAACTGGTAGAAACACTGAGACATGTCAAATTCAGCACTTGACCGCACCGACGCTCGCCCCCCTGTTCTGCTCGACGTCCGCTCGTCCGCAGAATTTGCCGTGGGGCACATCGACGGCGCCCTGCACCTGCCGCTGGACCAGTTGCAGCAGGGCGCACGGCAGTTGCTCCCCGACCACGGTCAGCCGCTGATCGTCTACTGTGCCTCTGGCGCGCGCTCTGCGTTTGCCTGCGCGGTACTCGGTCAGATGGGCTATCGCCAGGCCATGAACGGAGGTGGCATGACCCTGCTGGCCATGAGCCTTGAACGCCCGCTGCGCAGCGCCTGATGCCCCTGGCAAGCCGACGGACTTGACATCGGGCAGGCCAGGCCCGGTATCATCCCCATACCCCATTGGGTATCATCTGTCTTTTGTGCTCTCGATGAACGCTCTCCGACCTCCCGCCGCCCCCGCCCGGGTGCGCCCCTTCTGGAACCCGTTGCTGGCCGGCGTGGCTCTGGGTCTGGTGCTGCTGGCCACCTTCCTGGCCACCGGCCACGGCCTGGGAGCCACTGGCGCTTCAACACGCCTGAGCGCCTGGCTGGGTGGTGTGCTGGCGCCGCAGGCCGCGGCCGCCAACGGTTACCTCGGCCCGCTGCTGGAAGCCGGCAATCCCCTGCCCTCCTGGATCACCTGGCAGGTGATCGGCGTCGCCCTGGGCGCCGTCGCGTCTGCCCGCCTGGCAGGCCGCTTCCGCCTGCAGTTGGATGGACTGCGCAGCATCGGCCTGAGCCGGCGCGCCCTGGCCGCCCTGGCCGGCGGTGTGGTGTCCGGCTTCGGCGCGCGCCTGGCCGCTGGCTGCACCAGCGGCCTGGGTCTGTCTGGTGCGGCCACACTGGCCATTGCGGCCTTTGTCTTCCTGGCCACTTTCTTTGCCGCCGGTCTGCTGGCCAGCCGGCTGGTGAGGGGGATCTGACATGCTGCCCTTGAACGATGCCGGCATCTGGTCCGGCCTGGCCTGTGGTCTGGCCTTTGGTGTGGTGCTGGAGCGCGCCGGATTCGGCAGCCCGTGCAAGCTGACGGCGCAGTTCCGCCTGAACGACTGGTCGGTCTTCAAGGTGATGTTCACGGCCATCGTGGTGGCAGCCACCGGCCTGTGGCTGCTGCGCGTCACAGGCCTGCTGGCCGAAGACGCGCTGTACGTGCCGACCTCCTACCTGGGCGCCGCCGCCTTGGGCGGCGCGCTGGTGGGCGCCGGCTTCGCCATCGGCGGTTACTGCCCGGGCACGTCGGTGGTGGGCCTGTTCTCGGGGCGCGCAGACGCGCTGCTGTTCATCGTCGGCCTGCTGCTCGGTACCTTCGTGTTCGCAGCCGCCTGGGGGCCGTCGCTTGAATCGCTGACCACCTGGGGCGAACTGGACAGTGGTGACACCTTTGCCGAGGCCTTCGGCCTGCCCGACATGGCGATGCTCGGGATGCTGGGTGCCGCGCTGGTGGCGGTCTATCTGGTCGGCGGACGCATGGAGCGCTCGGGCCGCGGCCCGGTCAGCGCTGCCGAGGCCGTCGCAGGTGCCAACGACACGTCGACCCGCACCTGATCTTGCCCCGTTTCCCTTCCCTCAACCGCCCCCCTTTTCCAGGAGTACCCGCATGTCCCGTCGCCAGTCTCTCGCTCAATCCCTTCCCGCGCTGATGCTGGCGGCGGGCCTGGTCACGCCGGCCGCGCGTGCGGCCGATGCGCCGGCCGCACCCAAGCCCGCCGCGTCGGCAACGGCGCCTGCCAAGGCCGCCAATCCATGTGGCCCGAGCAACCCCTGCGGCCCCGCCAAGAAGCGCAAGAAGGGCAGTGACAACCCCTGCGGCCCGGCCAATCCCTGCGCACCCAAGAAGGGCTGAACCCTCGTGCTCACGCCATGACGGTCCACTCCGACATCCTGGATGCCGCCACCGATCTGGTGAGCATCCAGGGGCGGCTGGCCAGCCAGGGCCTGGGCATGTCACAGGCCGCCCTGGCGGGCGCACGGCAGGTCGAGACGCTGCGGCACTATCCGCGTCGGGACGTCATCGACGCTGACAACCGATCGGAGTTCTACTATCACCTGCATGGCTCGAGCCGATGTCCGCCGCAGGAGCATGGCCACTTCCATCTGTTCACCCGGCGGCCCGACGGCACCTTCAGCCATCTGGCCGGACTGTCACTGGACGACCGTGGCTGGCCGGTCCGCTGGTTCGCCACCAATCGCTGGGTCACGGGCGAAACCTGGCAGCCCGCGTCGGCGCTGGAGGCCGACATCGACCGCTTTGCACCCCGAACCCGAGGGCGCCTCGCACCGGTCGCACGCTGGCTGGGCGCGATGGTGCTGCTCCATCGTCCGGCCCTCAAGGCCATGCTGCGCCGGCGCGACGCCATCGTCGTGCGGCAATTGCAGAGGCAGGCTGCCGAGGCGTTCTTCGAGGACCGCCGCCACGACGTGCTGACCGAGCAGCGCATCGACCTGGCCTACACCCTCTCTCGACTCGCGGGTCCGATGAATCCGCCCCTTCCAGGAGACAACTGATGAGCTTTCTTTCACGCACCCTGGCCAGCGCTGCACTGGCGCTGAGCCTGTCCTGGACCCAGGCCGGCACGCTGCCCGGCCCGCTGGTCACCCCGGCCTGGCTGGCTGCCAACCTGGACAAGGTCCAGGTGGTTGATGTCCGCTCCAACCCCAAGACCTACACAGCGGCCCCCGAGATCGAGACCGACAAGGCCGGCAAGAAGACCGTGGTCGAGGCGGGCGGCCACATCGCCGGCTCGCGCCTGATCGACATGAAGACCATGCGCACCGAACGTCGCATCGGCGAGCAGTCGGTCAAGTACATGATCCCCGAGAAGGAGGGCTTCGAGAAGGCGGTACAGGCTGCCGGCATCGATGCCGGAAAGCCGATCGTGCTGGTGCCGCTGGGCACCGAGGCTGCAGACGTCGATGACGCGCTGCGCGTCTACTGGCAGTTCAAGGTGTATGGCGAGGACGACATCGCCGTGCTCGACGGCGGCATGGCCCAGTGGGCCCTGGACGGCCGCGCCGTCAGCACCGAGGCCGCCACCGTCCGTGCCGGCAGCTGGAAAGCGCTGGGCGATCGCAGTGCGCGCTACTTCGCCGGCTCCGACGAGGTCGCCAAGGCCATCGCCGCCAAGTCGGCCACGCTGGTGGACTCGCGCGACGTGCGGCAATACCATGGCCTGTCCAAGCGCGACTATGTGTTCGCCTACGGCCATCTGGAAGGGGCCCGCCTGTACAGCCCTGATCTGCTGCTGAAGTCGGCCAACGGTGTGGTGAGCTTCATGAGCCCGGCCACCTACAAGGGCCTGATGAGCGCCCAGGGCATCGATCCTGCGGCTCCGGCCATCACCTACTGCAACAGCGGCCACCTGTCGTCCGGTCCCTGGTTCGTGCTGTCAGAGCTGTTGGGCAACGCCAAGGCCAGTGTCTATGACGGCTCGCTCCACCAGTGGACGCTGGAGAAGCGCAGCCTGGTCGGGGCCGTGCCACTGAACTGACCGGTCATCAGGCCGACCCACCCAAGGGGCCGCCGATGCGGCCCCTTCTTCTTGCATCAGCCATCAGTGATATCGAGCACAGGTCAAACCCGCATCGCGGGCAAATACCAGCACGGGTAAGGGTGTCAAGGGATCAAGGTAGCAGGGACGGCGACGGATCGGTCGCGCACCGCACCCGGAGGCGGCTGTGCGGTCTGGCTGACGCCTCGACAAACCGATGAAACCTCTGGAGACCCCCTCGACATGACTGCTCCCCACCTTCGCACGACTGCCCTGGCCGCGCTGATCCTGGCGCTGCCCTTGGGCGCCTGGGCCACCAACGGCATGAACCTGGAGGCCTATGGCGCCAAGGCCGGAGGCATGGGCGGCGCATCATTTGGCTACGAGAACGGCAACTCGGCCATGATGAACAACCCGGCCACTCTGGGCCTGCGCCAGGAGGGCAACAGCCTGGGCCTGGGCATCACCTCGCTGATGCCCGACGTCGCCACACGCATGAACCACCCCCTGGCCGGTCCGCTGTCGGCCCAGTCGGGCGGCGATCAGTACTGGATGCCCTCGCTGTCGCTGGTGCGCAAGACGGGCAGCCTGACCTACGGCGCCGGGATCCTGGCCCAGGGCGGCATGGGCACCGAGTACGGCACCCAGTCCTTCCTGTCCAACGGCACCGGCCTGCCGATGCGCTCGGAAGTGGGTTTCGGCCGCGTGATGCTGCCGCTGGCCTACAACATCGACGACAAGCTGACGCTGGCGGCACAACTGGACTATGTCTGGGCCAGCATGGACGTGCAGATGCTCATGCCCGACGGCTCCGGCCATGCCAGCTTCAGCAACGGCAGCGACTTCTCCGGTCAGGCCAAAGGCCGCGGCTGGGCCTTCAAGCTGGGCGCCCACTACAAGCTGTCCGACGGCGTCAGCGTGGGCGCCACCTACCACAGCAAGACCGACATCTCCGACCTGGAAGGTGGCGGCACCTTCACCGCCTTCACCCCCGGGGGGGCGGTACCTATTCCCACCCGCTTCCGTGTCGTCGACTTCCAGTGGCCCGAGACCTACGGCATTGGTGCCGCGTGGCAGGCCACGCCCGAGCTGATGCTCGCCGCTGACCTCAAGCACATCGGCTGGTCGGACAGCATGAAGACCTTCCGCCTGGCCATGAACATGGGCGCCGGCTGGATGGAGGGCGCGATGCCGCAGAACTGGAAGGACCAGACCGTTGTCATGTTGGGCGGCCAGTACATGGTGGCGCCCGGTGTCGCATTGCGGGCGGGCTACAACCACGCGTCCAACCCGGTGCCGGCGGCCAACCTCAACCCACTGTTCCCGGCCACGATCACCACCCATTACACCTTGGGCGTGGGCTGGAACATCGGCGGCGGCCACAGCATCGCCGGCTCGATCGCCGTTTCGCCCAAGGTCACCCAGACCAATCCGAACATGTTCGGCCCGGGCCTGGCGGGCACGACCTCGCACAGCCAGAGCACGGTGCGGCTGAACTACAACTACAACTTCTGATCGCGTGAGCCGCCGGCATGGGATACCCTATGGGGCATGAATTCCATTGTTGGCGACGTCGACCAGCTGCCGCTGATCGACCATGAACACCAGTTGCTGGCCTCGTTGGTGCCGCTGCCTGGCAGCCGCATCGTCGAGGCCGGTTGCGGCAACGCCCGCCTGCTGCGGCAACTGATCCAGCAGTTCGGCGACCTTGAGTGCGCAGCGCTCGAGGTGGACCGGGTTCAACTGGCTCGAAACCTGGACGAGCCTGCCCTGCCCGGTCTGAGCTTCATTGAAGCGGGTGCCGCCGCGATGCCCCTGCCCGACGGCTGGGCCGATGGGGTGCTGATGCTCAAATCACTGCACCATGTGCCGTTGCCGGAGATGGATGCTGCCCTGGACGAGGTGGCGCGGGTCCTGCGCCCGAATGGCTGGTTCTATGTGTCCGAACCCATTTATGACGGCGCGCTCAACGAATTGATCCGCCTGTTCAATGACGAAGGTGTCGTGCGTGCTGCCGCACAGCGAGCGCTGGATGGGGCGATCGCCCGGGGCCGTTTCGTTGCCATCAGCGAGCACCGCTTTGCCCAGGCGGTGTCCTACCCTGACTTCGGCAGTTTCGAGTTGCGGATGATGCGGCCGAGTTTCGCCGACCACCGGCTGACGTCCGACCTGATCGAGTCGGTGCGCCAGCGCTTCATGCCGCACTGCGGCGAGCAAGGCGCGCACTTCGTTCGGCCGATGCACGTGCGCCTGCTGCGGCGCGTCTGATCAGGGCTTCAGGTAGGCATAGCCCTGGGTCTGCAGCTTGGTGATGCGCACCACGCCACTGGGCGTGAAGTCAGCCTCCTGGATGAACTGCTCCTTCTTCAGGTTGCGGTTCTTCAAGGTGATCTCGCAGACCTCGAACTTGACACCACGGTTCTTCAGGGCGGCCACCAGCGGCTCGAACGGAGCCTCGGTCCGGTCCTTCATGCCTTCCATCAGGAAGTCGACGCCAAAGGCGTGGGCCACCACGGTGATCTGGGCGGTCGGATCGGTATCGAGGTGGTTGCGCACATTGCGCAGGCCGGACAGGGCCTGCGCAGCCGTGTCGCTGATATGGTAGACCACCTTGTCCTGTGCGGCCACGATGCCGGCAGCGGTGGTGAGAGCCAGGGCCACGGCCAGGGCACGAACGGTCTTCATCAGCGTCTCCTGATATTCAAGGTCCCGCACGGTAAGGGGCACCGGCGCGCGCGTCAATCCGGGTCAACTCACCCGCATGTCTGGCAACGCTGAAAGCACAACGCCACCGCAAGGGGTGGCGTCGCGTGGACCGTGGTGGGCGGTGCAGGGTTCGAACCTGCGACCCCTGCCGTGTGAAGGCAGTGCTCTACCGCTGAGCTAACCGCCCGGGTCGTGATGCTGAGGCTTGGTGGGCGGTGCAGGGTTCGAACCTGCGACCCCTGCCGTGTGAAGGCAGTGCTCTACCGCTGAGCTAACCGCCCAAGCCTGGCATCTCCTCGTCGCCTGACACCCTCATGGCAATGCGTCGCACTGCACTGAAGACCCTCAGGGACCCGGAAAAGCCTTTGATTATGCCACAAGGCTGCGCCACAAGGTCTTGCCCCCGCTGGCCTTGTCGAGTTCGACCAGCACCGCATCGTGCGCCAGGATCTCCTGCCCATCGGGTTCGAGGGTCTGCAGCGACAGCGCGGACAAATCGATCTGCGCCAGCGTCAGCGTGGTTCCGGGGCCTGACTCGCTACCTGCCTCGATGACCAGCGAACCCTGGCCGCGGGTCATGTTGATGTAGACCTCGGCCAGCAACTCGGCGTCCAGCAAGGCCCCGTGGAAACTGCGACCGGAGTTGTCCACCTCCAGGCGACGACACAGTGCGTCCAGCGAGTTGGCTTTGCCTGGGAACATCTCGCGCGCCATCACCAGTGAATCGGTGATTCGGCCGACCGCTCGACGGAACACCGGCCGCCCCAGGCGACGCAGTTCCTCGTCCAGAAAACCGAGGTCAAAGGGCGCGTTGTGGATGATCACCTCGGCGCCATCGACAAAGGCCAGGAGTTCCTCGACGGCCGTCGCAAAGAGCGGCTTGTCGGCCAGAAAGGCATCGGTCAGGCCGTGCACGCGCGTGGCCTCTTCGGGCACCGGGCGCTCGGGGTTGAAATAGCAGTGCAGGTGGCGACCGGTCAGGCGACGGTTGTCCATCTCCACGCAGGCCAGCTCGACGATGCGGTCGCCGCTCTCGGGCGACAGGCCCGTGGTCTCGGTGTCCAGAAAGACCTGTCTCACGCCGCGGCCTCCACGCGGGCCTGGCGCCCCGCCCAGACCCACAGCGACAGGCCCGCAAGCACCATCGGCAGGCTGAGCCACTGTCCCATGCTCAGGTTCAGCGCCAGCGTCCCCAGGAAGTCGTCGGGCTCGCGGAAGTACTCGGCCACGAAGCGCAGCAGACCGTAACCGATCAGGAACGCTGCCGTGACCCGCCCGGTCGGACGCTGGCGACGGCTGTACAGCCACAGCAGCACGAACAACAGCAGGCCCTCCAGGGCGAACTGGTACAGCTGCGACGGGTGCCGCGCGATCTCCAGGCCGGACTGCGGAAAGACCATCGCCCAGGGCAGACCGGGATCAGCCGCCCGGCCCCACAGCTCGCCATTGATGAAGTTGCCGATGCGGCCACTGGCCAGACCGGTGGGCACACAGGGCACGATCAGATCGGTCACCGCCAGGAAGCCACGACCGCGCCGCCAGGCAAAGGCCATCATCGCCACAGCCACGCCCAACATGCCGCCATGGAACGACATGCCGCCCTTCCAGATGGCGAAGATCTCCAGGGGATGAGTGGCGTACCAGCCTGGCTTGTAGAACAGCACGTAGCCCAGGCGTCCGCCCACCACCACCCCGACCACGCCAAAAAACAGCAGGTCCTCGACGTCTCGCCGGGTCCAGCCCTCGTCGGCATACCAGGGCAGGCGGGCACGCCAGTTGGCCAGCCACAGGAACAGGCCGAAGGCCACGAGGTAGGTGATGCCGTACCAATGGACCTGCAGCGGCAGGCCCAGGCCGGTCAGGTCCAGGGCGATCGGGTTGAATTGCGGATGCGTCAGCATGGGCAGGGATCATATCGGGCCCGGCTGGGCGAAAATGCCGGGTTCCAGCATTCCACCCCCAGAAGGTTCCGCCGATGCCCGCCTACCGCTCCAAGACCTCCACCGCCGGCCGCAACATGGCGGGCGCGCGCTCGCTGTGGCGCGCCACCGGCATGACGGACGCGGACTTCAGCAAGCCGATCATCGCCATCGCCAACAGTTTCACCCAGTTCGTTCCGGGACATGTGCACCTGAAGGACCTGGGCCAGTTGGTGGCGCGCGAAATCGAGGCCGCCGGCGGTGTGGCCAAGGAGTTCAACACCATCGCCGTCGACGACGGCATCGCGATGGGCCACGACGGCATGCTGTACTCCCTGCCCAGCCGCGACATCATCGCCGACTCGGTCGAGTACATGGTCAACGCCCACTGCGCCGACGCGCTGGTGTGCATCTCCAACTGCGACAAGATCACCCCGGGCATGCTGATGGCAGCGATGCGCCTGAACATCCCGGTGGTCTTCGTCAGCGGTGGCCCGATGGAAGCCGGCAAGGTCAAGCTGGCCGTGCCCGGCACCTCGACCATCCAGATCAAGAAACTCGACCTGATCGACGCCATGGTCATGGCCGCCGACAGCCGGGTCAGCGACGCCGAGGTGGCCGAGGTCGAGCGCTCGGCCTGCCCCACCTGCGGCTCCTGCTCGGGCATGTTCACCGCCAACTCGATGAACTGCCTGACCGAGGCCTTGGGGCTGTCGCTGCCGGGCAACGGCACGGTGGTGGCCACGCACGCCGATCGCGAACAACTCTTCAAGCGGGCCGGACGTCTGGCTGTAGAGCTGTGCCAGCGCTACTATGAGGGCGGCGACGACCGCGTGCTGCCACGCGCCATGGGCTTCAAGGCTTTCGAGAATGCGATCACGCTGGACATCGCGATGGGCGGCTCGACCAACACCATCCTGCACCTGCTGGCCATCGCCCAGGAAGCCGGCATCGATTTCACGATGGCCGACATCGACCGCCTCTCGCGCAGCGTGCCGCAGCTTTGCAAGGTGGCGCCTAACACCAACAAGTACCACATCGAGGACGTGCACCGCGCCGGCGGCATCATGGCCATCCTGGGCGAGCTTGAGCGCGCTGGCAAGCTGCACACTGACGTGCCCACCGTGCATGCGCCCACCCTGGGCGAGGCCTTGGCGCAATGGGATATCCGCCGTACCAGTGACGAGGCCGTCAAGACTTTCTACCTGGCCGGCCCGGCCGGCATTCCCACCCAGGTGGCCTTCAGCCAGGCCAGCCGCTGGCCCAGCCTGGACCTGGACCGTGCCGAAGGCTGCATCCGCTCCCTTGACCATGCCTTCAGTCAGGAGGGCGGGCTGGCCGTGCTGCGCGGCAACATCGCGCTGGACGGCTGCGTGGTGAAGACCGCCGGCGTCGACGACAGCCTGCTGGTCTTCGAGGGCCCGGCCCACGTGGTCGAAAGCCAGGACGAGGCGGTCGAGCACATCCTGGCCGATCAGGTGAAGGCCGGCGATGTCGTGGTGGTGCGCTATGAGGGCCCCAAGGGCGGACCCGGCATGCAGGAAATGCTGTACCCAACCAGCTACATCAAGTCGAAGGGCCTGGGCAAGGCCTGCGCGCTGCTGACCGATGGCCGCTTCTCCGGCGGCACCTCGGGCCTGTCGATCGGCCACTGCTCGCCCGAAGCCGCGGCCGGGGGCACGATCGGCCTGGTGAAGAACGGCGACCGCATCCGCATCGACATCCCGAACCGCTCGATCAGCCTGCTGGTCGACGACGCCGAACTGGCCCGCCGCCGCGCCGAACAGGACGCCCTGGGCTGGAAGCCGGCGCAGCCGCGGCCGCGCAAGGTGTCGGCCGCACTGAAGGCCTACGCGCTGCTGGCCACCTCGGCCGACAAGGGTGCGGTGCGCGACCTGTCGAAACTGGAAGGCTGAGCAGGCTGCTGGCGCTCAGCGCCGGCGGAAGGTGCTGCTGCGCTGGTCGGGGCCCAGGCCCATGGCCTCGATGTGGCGCTTGCGGCGCTCGCCGCGCTTCTCGACCTCGCGCTCCATTTCGCGGCGCTTGGTCATGCCGGATCCATCGGCCCAGGCCCACCAGGCCAGGGCCAGCAGGAAGGGCACCGAGAACTTGGCAAACCCGGACAGGGTGAGCGGGTCCCAGGCGGCTGTCGGCCCGATGCCGATGAAATGCAGCAGCAGCATCAGGACACCGATCACGATGAAGGCCATGGGGAAACTCCTGTGAAACACGGATGCGACAGCGCATGCCCGGGGTCAACCGAACTCCTTAGAATCCGTTGTGGCACTGTATCTTGTTTGTGTCCACCCCTCTTAGGAAGGAACCCATGAAAGCTCTGTTCGCCCTGGTCGCCGCCGTGGCCGTGACCGCCCCCGCCTTCGCCAGCCAGGAACTGGCCCAGAAGAAGAACTGCCTGGCCTGCCACGCCGTCGACAAGAAGGTCGTCGGCCCGTCCTACAAGGAAGTGGCCGCCAAGTACGCCGCCGACAAGACCGCTGTCGCCAAGCTGGCCGAGAAGATCCAGAAGGGTGGCGTGGGCGCCTGGGGCCAGGTGCCGATGCCCCCCAACCAGGTCACGCCCGACGAGGCCAAGACCCTGGCCGCCTGGGTGCTGTCTCAGAAGTGATTCGGTGCGGCCCACGCCGCATGCCTGCTGCAAGAGCCCCGCACTGCGGGGCTTTTTCGTTTGGCCAGATCGGCGCGCTGGGGTTATCGTCGGTGCCCATGAAGACCGCCACGCCCGGAGTCATCGACGTCGAAGCCTCGGGCTTTGGCCGCGGTAGCTATCCAATCGAGGTGGGCTATGTGCGACCCGACGGCCAGGGCTGGTGCTCGCTGGTCAAGCCGACCGAGGACTGGCAGCACTGGGATGAGCAAGCGCAAAGCGTGCACGGCATCGCCCGCGAGTTGCTGGAGCGCCACGGTCGCTCACCGCTGGATGTGGCCCGCCAACTGAACCAGGACCTCGAGGGGCTGACTGTCTACACCGACGCCTGGGGCAACGACATGCCCTGGCTGCACAAGCTGCATGACGCTGCTGACATGCCGATGCGCTACCGCCTGGCGCCGGTCGCGCAACTGCTGCACGATGAGCACCTGCCCGCCCTGGGCACGCTGCGCAAGGAGGCCTTCCAGGTGCTGGGTATCGCCCGCCACCGGGCCAGCAGTGATGCGAGGGCGCTGCAATGGGCGCTCGGCCAACTGCTGAACTGAGTACACAGCCCCTGAACGAAAATAGGGCGCCGAAGCGCCCCTTGGCTGGTCCGAGACGATCAGTTGTTCTCGCCCAACTGATCGAGGATGGCGGGGTTCTCCAGGGTGGACGTGTCCTGGGTGATGGCTTCGCCCTTGGCCAGCGAGCGCAGCAGGCGGCGCATGATCTTGCCCGAGCGGGTCTTGGGCAGGTTGTCGCCGAAGCGGATGTCCTTGGGCTTGGCGATCGGGCCGATCTCCTTGCCCACATGGTCGCGCAGCTGCTTGGCGATCGCCTTGGCCTCGTCGCCGGTGGGGCGGGGGCGCTTGAGCACCACGAAGGCGCAGATCGCCTCGCCGGTGGTGTCGTCAGGGCGGCCCACCACCGCGGCCTCGGCCACCAGCTCAGTGCAGCTGACCAGCGCCGACTCGATCTCCATCGTGCCCATGCGGTGGCCCGAGACGTTCAGCACGTCATCGATGCGGCCGGTGATGGTGAAGTAGCCGGTCTTCTCGTCACGGATGGCGCCGTCGCCGGCCAGGTAGTACTTGCCCTTGAAGTCCTCAGGGTAGTAGGACTTCTTGAAGCGCTCCGGGTCGCCCCAGATGGTGCGGATCATCGACGGCCAGGGCTTCTTGCAGACCAGGATGCCGCCCTTGCCCCAGGGCAGGTCGTTGCCGACCTCATCGACCACCGCGAACTGGATGCCCGGGAAGGGCAGCGTGCACGAGCCCGGCACCAGCGGCGTGGCGCCCGGCAGCGGGGTGATCATGTGGCCACCGGTCTCGGTCTGCCAGAAGGTGTCGACGATCGGGCAGCGGCCGCCGCCCACGTGCTGGTGGTACCACTCCCAGGCGGCCGGGTTGATCGGCTCGCCCACCGAGCCCAGCAGGCGCAGGCTGGACAGGTCGTAGCTCTTCGGGTGCACCGCGTCGTTGGACTCGGCGGCCTTGATCAGCGAGCGGATGGCGGTGGGGGCGGTGTAGAAGATCGAGACCTTGTGGTCCTGGATCATCTTCCAGAAGCGGCCGGCGTCCGGGTAGGTGGGCACGCCTTCGAAGACGATCTCGGTGCCGCCCAGGGCCAACGGGCCGTAGGTGA
>JAFLDI010000410.1 GCA_017302485.1 Burkholderiales bacterium
GGCCCATGGGCAGCGGGTTGCCGTCGTCGTCAAAGAGCTTGCGGATGTCGAAGAAGGCGATGCGGCTCAGGTGCGTGATGACCTTCGCGTCGTGCAGGTCCAACTCGTCGCCAAGGCGCGCATTGCGGTCTGCGCGGCGCTCGCGCAGGGCGGCGGCCACGGCGGGGTTCTTCAGCAGCTTCTCGCCGGTCTGGCGCGATCCATTGGCGCTGTAGCCCGCTGCCTCGGCCGCCTTCGCGGCGTTCAGCGCGGCCGGGCCGCTCAGGTAGTGGGCGACGAACAGGGCCTGCTTCTCGGTCAAGCCGTTGCCGGTCAGCTTCTTGCCGCTCATTGAGGGGTCTCCTTGGTCTTGGCGTGGTCGCGCATGAGGATGTCGAAGGTTTCGTTCCAGGCGTTCAGCACGTCGCGCACCTGAATGCGGATCAAGGTCAGCTCGGCCAGCTTCTGACGGTCGGTCATGGTGTCGTCTTCGATGACGGCGCGCTCCGCCTGGCGCAGCTTGGCAAGCTGCGCGCGCACTCGGTCAACGTGTCGGCCGGCCGCTGCAATGGGTCCGTGCTCCTGCAGCAGCCTTTCCGCTGCGTCGATGTCGCCCTTCTTGGCGGCGGCCTCGTAGGGCTGGGCCATCGCGTCCGCAGCGCGCAGGCGGTCGAAACCGAGGCGGTCGGTTTCGTCGTTGATCTGGCCGAGCAGCTGGCGCATGAATGGCAGGCGCTGCAGCTCGGGCTTGTCGCGCTCCAGGTGCTGGCGGGCGTAGAAGGCGTTCATCAAGTCCAGGCTGAAAGACGCGATGCCGCCACCGTAGAAGCGTGCCGCGTTCTCCAGGCTGCCTGGGGCAATGTCGATCAGGCCACTCTCGAACTCGCTGCCTCCCGTGGCCTTGTTGAGGGCCTTGGCCGTCCGGTCGAACACGTTGCCGGCCTGGCCGCTGGCGACCTTGGACGAGTCGGGCAGGTGTTCGGTCTGCGGCGACTCGGGGTGCAGGCGTCCGCCAAAGCTGCCTCGGTTGGCCAGGGCCTGCGCCACAGGCCCCAGCGCGTTGGAATAGGGCAGCATCGTGAGGGCAGAGCTGTCGGCCAGGCCCTGGCCCGCGTAGTTGATCGGCTGAACCGCCGAGAGGAAGGCGGACGCGACGCGCATCGCGCTCTCGCTGGCGGGCCGCGCTGCGGCGCCATCCTTGCTGCGCCGCATCTGGTCGGCCATTTGGTCGGCCAGCACCTTGAAGACGTTGTAGCCGTAGGCCAGGGGGAGCTTGATGTAGTTCGCCTCCAGCTGGCCGGCCTCGTTCTTCTTCGGCCCGAAGGGGGACAGGATGACAAGGTTGCGCTCCTTCACCTCGGCGGGCACCTTGTCCCAGAAGCTCACGCCGTCGTCATCCTCGCCGCCCCACTCGGCATTGCCGAGGGCCAGGAAGAAGGCGCCCGCCATGGCCGAGCCCATGAGGGTCAACCCAGCAGGTGAGGCCAGGTTCTGAGCAATGCGAGCGCTCCCCTGGATGGCCGGGTTCCAAAACAGCACCAGCGCGCTGAGCCATGGGGTCTTGGTTCCTTTGCGGTTGAAGTTGACCGTGATGTTCTTCGACACGCTGGCGGCCTTCACCATGCTGGCGCCGTTGCTGCGGGCGGCCTGGTAGGCGGCGAAGCGCGTGGCGGCCTCCACCACGGCGTTGCACTGCTCGACGTAGTGCGCCAGCGCCCTGCCCACCTTGACCGGGTGCAGCGCGCCTCGCTCGGCGTTGCGCATCAGACTGCGCAGCTCGTCCTCAGTGGTCTGCAGGTCGCCCATCAGCGCGAAGCCCGTGGTGCCGCCCAGCGCGCGGAACATCTGGTAGTCCGGTGAGGGCTTGCCGCGCAGCTCGGCGCGCACTGCTTCCGCCAGGGCGGCGGGGTACTGTTTCGCCAGCTCGGTCGCGCCGTTGGCGCCGAATTCCTGCACCATGCCCACGGTCGCGGCCTGCAGGTCACGGGCGCCGTTCAGCAAGGTGAAAACCGGGTTGTAAACGGTCAGCATCTTGCCCACCGTCCGGTTCGCCCAGAGCATGGCGCCAACCACGCGGCCCACCTGCTGGTCTTCGATGCCCTGCAGCTGGCGCAACAGGTCGGGATCCTTGACCAAGATGTGGACCTCTTGGCCGCCGTCCTTCACCGTGACGACGTTGCGGCCGGTCACCACGCGGTCTTCCATCACGATGGACTCGTGGCCCTCGTCGTCCAGGCGAACCACGGCCCTGGGCTGCACCGCGTTCACCTGCCACAGGTTCGGGCTCGGGTTGTCGAGCACGAAGGCCAGGAAGCTGCGCAGCACCTCGTTCTTCCCCGAGCGGATGAGCGCGCGGGTGCGGTCCTGGATGATCTGCTCGATGATCTGCTTGGCCTGGCTGCGCCGGCCCAGCGCGCGCTTAGCCTCGGGGCCTTTGATGCTGAATCCAGGCCCGATGCCCCTGCCCTCGGCCTTGCCCTCCTGGCCGCGAAGGGGGACGTAGTACCGAAAGGAGCGGTCCCAGCTCGCGCGAGTCTCCGCGGTGATGAGCCCACCGCGTTCGAGCACGTCGCGGGTGCCATCGATCCACTGGCGCAGGGTGTCGGCGTGCTTCTGCAGGTCGGTCTCCAGTCCCGACTCCCGCGCACTCTCCAGGATGGCCTCGGCCTCCTCATCGGTCATGCCAGATCCGCCGTCCTGCATGTCCTCTCGCTTCGCGGCGATGTAGGCGTTTCGCTCCTGTGCGTGCTGGGCGTAGGCGTACAGGGCCACGTCGTCCACGCTGAGGCCATCGGCATGCACGGCCTCCGCAAAGCGCTCCACCTCTCGCCCGAAGTCCTCGTTCTGAGCGCCGACCTTGCCCCAGTAGCGCTCCTCGGCGGCGTAGAAGTCGTTCGCCTCGGTGATGGTGCCGCCCTGCTCGCGCACCGCGTTGATGGACTGCTTCCAGCGGTTGTAGCGGTCCTGAATGGCCTCCTGCGCCTGGCGCGCTGCGCCGAAGTCCGGCAACTCGAAGCCTTGTCCCTCGCGTCGGGAGAACACCGGCTCGCCGCTGGGTGCGGCCTTGGCCGGCGCGACGGCCGGAGCAGGCTCTGCGGCAGGGGGCGGCGAGCGCTCTGGCTTCTTGAGGAACAGGTCTGGGTGCTGCTCACGGATCAGCTGCTCCATCTCCCGCGTCTCGGCCAGCGCCTCGTCATAGAGCGCCTGCGCAGCGGCCTTGCGTGCGGCCTTCTGGTCGTAGCCCATGCGCATGAGGCGCTCGATGCGCTCCAGCAGGGCATCCTGGGCCGCATCAGGCAGTTTCAGGATGGATTCGATGCATTGGGTCATGGGGTTCCTCGTGGGGGTGCGGTGCGTGCCAGGGCCAGCGGATGGGCTCGGGCGGCGCGGTGTCTTTGGGGTGGCTCTGGGCCTGCTGCCAGTCGGCGACGGCGCGGGCGAGGCAGCG
>JAFLDI010000411.1 GCA_017302485.1 Burkholderiales bacterium
TGGCGGCAGCGCTGTCCAGTGGCGGCGGCGGGCGTGGCGCCTGGCTGTGCGGCTCGGGCACCTGGATCACCAAGATCGGTGCCCATGCGGCCATGCTGGCCTGGCTGACGCCTTTGGCGGCCGGCCCATCGGTGGCCGGCGCCCTGGCCGGCGAGTGGGGGGCTGCTCTGCCGGTGCAGCCGGCTGCGGGCTTCGGCACCTATGAGGCAGCGGTCTGGCTGGGGTCCAGCGCCATGGCGCCCGAGACGTCTGCAGCCGCCGTGTTCTCGGCCGCGCTCACCTCCCACCTGCTGGCGGCCGTCTATTCCATCCTGCTCGGCGCCCTGTTCTGGCTGGGCAGCCTGCGCCATCCCCCGGATGCCAGGGCGACAACATGAAGCACGCACTCACTGTCCCCTGGGGCGTCGACGCTGATGCCCTGCCGGCCGCGGTGCCCGCAGCCGCCAAAGGTCCGCTGCCGTCGCACCGCCTGTCCGTGGTGGTGCCGATGTACAACGAGATCGACAACGCCGGCGCACTCGTCGACGACGTGGTCGGTGCGCTGTCCGGCTATCCCCATCCGTGGGAGTTGATCCTGGTGGACGATGGCAGCCGGGATGGCACCGGCGCGGCGTTGGAGCGGCAGGCCCGTGCCCGCGGCGGGCATGTTCGGGTCCTTCGGCTGCGACGCAACTTCAGGCAGACGGCCGCCATGCAGGCCGGCATCGACGCCTCGCGCGGTGACGTGATCGTGACGATGGATGGTGACCTGCAGAACGACCCCAGGGACATTCCCCGTCTGGTCGACCGCCTGCTGCGCGAAGACCTGGACCTGGTGGCCGGCTGGCGGCACCAGCGCGAGGACGGCTGGCTGCTGCGCAAGCTGCCCTCGCGCTGGGCCAATGCGCTGATCCGGCGTGCCACCGGATTGAACTTCCAGGACCTGGGCTGCAGTCTCAAGGCCTTCCGTGCAGAGGTGCTGCGCGAGATCCGGCTGTACGGCGAGATGCATCGCTTCATTCCGGCCTGGCTGGCGACGGTCACGTCGCCGGACCGGATGGCCGAGGAGCCGGTCGCCCATCGCGCGCGGGTGGCCGGTGTGTCGAAGTACGGGCTGTCGCGCACCTTCCGGGTGATCGTCGATCTGCTGGCGGTGCACTTCTTCCTGCACTACGGCTCTCGTCCCGGCCACTTCTTCGGTGGGCTCGGGCTGGTGACGGGCGGCGCAGGTGGAGTGATCCTGGCCTGGCTGATGGCGCTCAAGCTGGCCGGCGAGTCCGTGGGGACGCGTCCGCTGCTGGCCCTGGGCTTCTTCCTGGTCATCGGGGGACTTCAGTTGCTGACCACGGGCGTGGTGGCTGAGCTGCTGATGCGGGTCTACTACGACGGCCGACATGCCCGCCCGTACCGACTGCAGCGCGAGACGCCGCAGGCCCCGTGGTCCATGGAAGCACCTCGAGACCAGGGGGCGCCATGAGCCGTCGACGATCGGGCCTTGGCGCCGGTGTCCCTCTGGCCGCGATGGCCTTGCTGGCCTACTGGCTGTGGAACCTCGGTGGCGTGCCCCTGTTCGATGTCGACGAAGGGGCGTTCGCTGAAGCCTCCCGGGAGATGCTGGACTCGGGAGATTGGGGGCACACGACCCTCAACGGCGCCGATCGCTTCGACAAGCCCATTCTGGTCTACTGGCTGCAGGCCACTGCCATGGCCCTGTTCGGCGCGAACGAGTGGGCCGTGCGGCTGCCGTCGGCGCTGTGCGCCTGGCTCTGGTGCCTGGTGGTCGGTCGATTCGCCGCCGAGCGGACCGCGCCGTCCGAGGGCCTGTGGGCGGCCGGCCTGCTGGCTTGCACGCTCGGCGCCGGACTGATCGGGCGTGCCGCCACCGCCGATGCGCTGCTGAATCTGCTGCTGGCGCTGGCGGGTCTGGCGCTGTGGCGCTTCATCGAGGGCGGGCGGCGTCAGGACCTGCTCCTGACGGCCCTGTGGATCGGACTGGGCTGCCTGGCCAAGGGACCGGTGGCGCTGGTCGTTCCCGGCGGGGCAATGCTGGCCTGGGTTGCGGCGAGCCGTCGCTGGGACATGCTGCTGCGGCTTCTGGGTGACATCCGGGCCTGGCTGGTGTGGGCGGCGGTGACCTTGCCCTGGTACCTGTATGCGCTGCACCGGCATGGCAGCGCCTTCGTCGAGGGCTTCTTCCTGCGTCACAACGTGGAGCGCTTCAGCGGCGCCATGGAAGGGCATGGTGGTGCGCTGTTCTACTACCTGCTGGTGTTGCCGCTCGTGCTGGCGCCCTGGAGTCTGCTCCTGCTGGTCCGGCTGGCCAGTGAGGCCAGGGCCTTGTGGGCCGATGGCGGGAACCGCTTTCTGCTGTGCTGGCTTGGCTTCGTGCTCGCGTTCTTCTCGCTGTCCGGGACCAAGCTGCCGCACTATGCGCTGTACGCCGCAACGCCGGCGGTGCTGCTGGCCGCCGGCGCGACGCAGAGGCCATGGGCCCCCATGGTCGTGGCTGTTCCTGCTGTGGCGCTGGTGGCACTGGGCCCACTGTCCCCCGCGATCGGCCGGTGGCTGGCCTTGCAGACCGGGCAGGCGATGGTCGAGATGCCCGCGGCACCGTCGAGCACGCTGGCCTGGATCTGGGCATTGATGATCGTGGTGCTCGCTGGTCCCTGGATGCACCGGGCGACGTCGCCCCGGACAGTGGCCGTCGCCCTGCTGGGCAGCGCCGCCTTCGTCTGGCAGGCCCTGCCCTGGTGGGCACACTGGCTGCAGTCGCCGATCCGGGATCTGGGGCAGTTGGCCGCCGGCCGCGACGACCGGCTGGTGCAGTGGAAGGGCCACCAGCCCAGCCTGGCCTTCTATGCGGGCCGGGCCGCGCCACGGCGGGCGCCCGAAACGGGCGAGCTGGCGCTGGTCCGGCGCGACCGCCTGAACGAGGCAGAACGATCCACCTTGACCACGGTGGGTGAGCGCGGTCCCTGGCTGCTCGCGAGACGCCAATGAGCCCGCGACCCTGCCGCGCGGCCCGCATCGGCCCGGAACGTCCAGGACGCGCCCGGGCGCATCCACCGATCCGTTGTCCAGGAGCCCGATGATGAACCCGATGTCCTTGCTGCGGGGCTGGCGCCTGCGCGACCGTGAGCTGCGGCTGGCCTTGTGCGTCCTGGCCGCCTTGTCACTGGTGTTCGTGGCCTGGCCGTCGCTGGATCTCAGGATCAGTGCCTGGTTCGTGGGCGAGGACGGCGCTTTCGTGGGCAACCGCTACCTCGTGGTGCGCTGGATCTACGAGAGCGTGCCCTGGCTCGGGCGCGCGGCGGCGCTGGTCGGCGCGGTGGTGGCATGGCGCCTGTGGCGTCGCCCGGGTGCCATGGGGGTGCGCTGGTGGCGCCGCAGCATGGTGCTGGCCCTGGGCATGCTGCTGGTGGTGGGCCTGCTGGTCAAT
>JAFLDI010000412.1 GCA_017302485.1 Burkholderiales bacterium
AGCGGCCCTGCGGGTGCTGATCGGCCCAGGGTCCCAGGCGGACCAGCACAGCCTGCGCCTCGTCCGGGCGGGCCTCCTCCAGATGCAGCCAGGCCAGGTCCAGCGCCGCCAGCGCGGGTTCGCGGCCCCGGTCGGCCTGCCGTGAGACCTGGGCCAGACAGGCCGCAGCCTCCTGACGTCGGCCGGCGGCCAGGGCGTCGCAGGCCGCAGCATGGGCCAGCACGCCGGCCAGCTCCACATCCTGCGCCAGATGGCGGTGTGCGCGGATGGCGGCTTCGAGTGACAGGCGCAGGGTTGGTTGACCATGGTGCAGCGCCAGACGCAGCAGCGGTACCGTCCACGCTCGCCAGACTGCATAGCCCGGTCCGTTGGGCGCCTCGGCCTTGGCGTGGACCAGCGCCCAGGCCTGCAGTGCGCCATCGGTGTCGCCGCTGAGCAGGTGGACCAGGCCCTGCACCCCAGCCCGGCCACACTCGACCAGCGGATGCTGCAGCTCGGGCTGTTCGCCGTACAGCGCCAGCAGACGCCGGGCGCGCGCCAGGTCCTTGCGGTCCAGCAGCGGGCCGGCCGCGGTGGTCAGGGCCGAGCCCAGGTAGGGCAGAAAGCCCTCACTGTCCAGCGCGTCCATCGCCTGGTCGAGATCCATCACGGCACTGTCCAGGCAGCCCATCAGGCCTTCGACCTCGGCCAGGCTCAGCGCTGTGTGGATCGCCGAGCGCACATGCGGCACGCGCTGCTGCCAGATGTCCGTCGCCTCCTCCAGGCGTTGCCTCGCCAGGGCCAACTGGCCGCCGAGCAGATCGAACATCGAGGCGCCGGTCAGCGACTGACCCAGGCGCTTGAGGTTGCCGCAGCGGCGGCACAGGCGGATGACTTCGTCGAACGCGCGCTCGGCGTGGGCGAGATCGCCGCTGCGGCTGCTCAGCACGGCGGCATTCAGGCGCACCATCAGGGCCCAGTCCTGATCGCCTTGGCCCTCGCAGTGCCGCAGCGCCAGCTGCAGTTGCTCGTCCACGCCGGCTGCCGCCTGGTCACCGGCGTGCTGGGTGTAGGCCATGGCCAGCGCCAGGTGGGCGGGCGCCATCAGCGCGGGCCGGGCGGCCTGCTGTTGCAGCTGGGCCACCAGCCGCTCACCAAAGGACACCGCCTGCGGATCGTTCATCACGAACTGGGTACGCAGCAGCTGCAACTGCACGTCGGGCTGTTGTGGCTCCAGGTCGACCACCACCTGCAGCAGCGGTCGGGCCTTGGTGTACTCACCACGCAGGAACAGCTCGCAGGCGCGGGCGAAGGCTTCCACCACGAACGGGTCGGGCGAGATCGCGGTCAGCGTGGTTCCCGCGCCCGAGGTCAGCAGCGCCTGGACCGATTCCGCCCAGCGCAGGACCAGCGCGTGCCAGTGCGGCCCGCGCAGGCTGGTCACCGGCACCCGCCGGCCATCGTTGAAGACCAGGTCGCCGTGCAGCCACAGCAGGCCGGACTGGCGTGTCAGGCGCCCTTGCACCACCACGTCCAGCCCCAGCTCACGCAACGCGCGCAGCGCCAGGTCGTCGGCGGGTGCAGGCTCCTGGGCTGCGCGGGCGTAGTTGGCCATGGTGTCGCTGCCGATCAGCGACAGCCGGGTGTCGGCCTCCAGCATCTGCGCGGCCAGTGCGGGCAGGCCCAGGCACAGCCACTGCAACGTGGGATCGCCGGTGTAGTTCATGCAGGGCAGCATGCCCACGCGCAGGCTGCCGCTGCGTTGCGGCGCCAAGGTACGTGGCACCCGCGGTGAACCGGCTGAGTCCAGTTCCTGCACCGGATGGACGAAGCGGTAGCCCACGCCGCGTGCGCTCTTGAACCACTCGGTCGGCGCGCCGCGCTCCAGCGTTCCGCGCAGCTTCAGCATGGCCTGCGGCAGCACGCCGGGGGAGGTCACGCGGCCCGCCCACACGCGTGCCAGGATCTCCTCGCGCGCCACCACGCGGTGGCGCTGCTCGACCAGCAGATGCAGCAGGTCGAACAGGCGCGGACCGAGGGCCACCGGCTGGCCGTCATGGCGGAGTTCACGCTGGGCGACATCCAGTTCGAAGGGCCCGAAGGCGAAGCGCTGGACCGAGGGCATCAGGGTGTGTTCCGGGCGATTTCAGGGGGTGGTCTTGGGGGCAGGTCGCGGCGCAAGGCCGGGCCCAACTATCGCATCGCTGCCATGCTCCGCGGCAGGTCGGTGCATGTCGCGTTGACTGGCGCTGCGTGCCGGGCTTGGCTACGATGCCCACGGACCTTCAACATTTCGGCAGGAGTCCGCCATGAGACGCGTCACCGGCATCGGGGGCATCTTCTTCAAGGCCCGCGACCCGCAGGCCCTGGCCGCGTGGTACCGCACCCACCTGGGCCTGCAGGTCGAGGACTGGGGCGGTGTGGGCTTTCGCTGGGCCGATGACAACCCGGCGGGCGTGGGCACCACGATCTGGACACCGTTCAAGGACGACACCCGCTACTTTGCACCGAGCACAGCGTCCTTCATGGTGAACTTCCGGGTCGAGGACCTGCACGGCCTGCTGGCGGCCTTGCGCGCCGAGGGCTGCGAGGTGATGGACCAGGTCGAGGAGTCCGAGTACGGCAAGTTCGGATGGGTCCTGGATCCGGAGGGCAACAAGGTCGAGCTGTGGCAGCCACCGCCGGGGCAGTGACTGCCGACCGCGACCAGACTTAGGCCCTTGGAGCCTGGTGCCGGCGCGCCAGCGCCCGGCACCAGCGGGCGACCTGATCGCGCAGGGGCGCGGGCTCGATCACCTCAACATCGGGTGCCAGGCCCATCACCAGGCGCGCGGCCTGCTCGATGCCTTCGATCGGCAGGCTCAGGCGGTGCCAAAGGGTGCCCGGTGATGCCGGCGTGGCGCGCGCCACGGCCTGTGCTGCGTAGTGGCCCAGCTCGGCCAGTCGCCGGCAGCCCTCTGGCGAAGCCAGCAGCGTGGCGCGCTGCGGCCGTAGCTCGCGCTCGAAGCGCTCCACCGAGGCTGGCCACCAACGGGCCAGATCGAAGTCCGCGGGCCGCTCGAAGACCTCGTCCAGGATCTCCAGCGCCTGCACCTGCATCACCTTGAGCGTCATCCGGCGCGCGCCGGCCCCGACCACCGCATACCACTGCCCCGCCTTGAGCACCAGGCCCAGCGGCTCGGCCAGGTAGCGGCGCGGGCCCCTCCAGCTCTGGTACTCGATCCGCACCCGGCGCCCCTCCAGCGCCGCCTGGGCCAGCGCCGGCAGGTGCGGCACCGCATCGGGCGCGTGGTACCAGCCCAGCGGATCCACGTGGAAGCAGGCCTGCAGTCGGCCGCTGAGCGTCGCCGTGTCTCC
>JAFLDI010000413.1 GCA_017302485.1 Burkholderiales bacterium
GCTGACGATGCGGCCGCGGTGCACGAAGCGGATCGGTCGGGTATCCATGCGGGCCTCGGTGGATGACACAGGGCGAACACTAGCGCGTGCACGCCGCCTGGCTATACGTTCCCAGCGCTATCAAATATATGATCCGCCGTATGGCACAGCGGCCGATCCTCGCCAACATTGACCTCCATCTCGTGAAGGTCTTGTTTACCGTGATCAGCGAACGCAGTGTCTCCCGCGCCGCGATGCGATTGCAGAGCACGCAGCCGATGGTCAGCGCGCAGCTGAAGCGGCTGCGCCAGCTGACGGGCGACCCGTTGCTGGTGCGTTCCGGCCAGGGCCTGGCGCCCACCGACGCGGCGCTGGCCATGCTGGAGCCGGCCTCGCGGCTGCTGCGCGACGCCGACCTGCTGTTCTCGCCGCAGCAGCGCGGCGGCGCCTTCGACCCGGCCACCGCGTCGCCCACCTTCCGCATCGCCGCCAGCGACTACCTGGACCCGCTGTTCCTGCCGCGCATCGTCGAGCTGCTGAAGCGCGAGGCGCCCCAGGCGCAGGTCGAGCTGCACCCGCTGTCGGCCGAGTTCGACTACCGCCGCAAGCTGGCCTCGGGCGAGGTCGACCTGGTGATCGGCAACTGGCTGCGCCCACCGGACGAGCTGCACCTGGGCCGGCTGCTGAGCGACGAGGTGGTCTGCCTGGTGAGTGCCGATCACCCGGCAGCCCGAAGCCCGCGCAGCTGGACCGAGGAGCGCTACCTGGACAGCGAGCACATCGCCCCGATGCCCTTGCACCCTGGCGCGCTGGGCGTGATCGACGAACACCTGGCGGCCCGTGGCCTGAAGCGCCGCATCGCGGTGCGCTGCGCCCATTTCGGCCTGGCGCCGCGCATGGTGGCCGACAGCCGCCTGGTGCTGACCACCGGGCGCCAGTTCTGCCAGCGCTACCTGGACCGGCTGCCGCTGCGCATCGTGCGCTGCCCGGCCGGCTTTCCGGCGATGGCCTATTACCAGCTGTGGCACGAGCGAGCCCACGCCGCGCCGGCCCAGCGCTGGCTGCGCGAGCAGGTGCGCGAGGTGGCGCGCTCGCTGGCGGGAGTGTCGGCATGAGCCTGCATGTGGGCCACGACCAGAAGCTGGCGCTCTTCGGCGATCTGCTCGACTTCCCCGACGAGCCGCCACTGAACGACCCCGGTGTTGAACCCCGCTGGCGGCCGGCGCACTGGCTGCTGATCGAGGGTGGCCGCATCGTCGGCGTGCAGCGCCACGAACCCGATGCCTCCTGGCCCAAGGAGCGCCATCCCGGGCGGCTGATCCTGCCGGGCTTCATCGACACCCATGTGCACAGCGCGCAGATCGACGTCCTGGGCGCCTGGGGCACCGAGTTGCTCGACTGGCTGGAGCGCCACACCTTTCCGGCCGAGGCGCGGATGGATGACCCGGCGCATGCGCGGCTCATCTCGGCGCTTTTCCTGGATGGCCTGCTGGCCACCGGTACCACCTCGGCCATGGTGTTTCCGACGGTGCATCGGGATTCGGTGGACGCGCTTTTCGAGACTGCGAGCGCGCGCGGCATGCGCCTGATCGCCGGCAAGGTGCTGATGGACCGCCATGCGCCGGAGTTCCTGCGAGATGACGTGGCCCAGGCAGAGCAGGACTGTGTCGAGCTGATCGCCCGCTGGCACGGCCACGGCCGCCTGGCCTATGCGGTGACGCCGCGCTTCGCCCCCACGTCCACCGACGCCCAGCTGGCCATGGCCGGCGCGCTGATGGCGGCGCACCCGGGCCTGTACATGCAGACCCATGTGGCCGAGAACCGCGACGAGGTGCGCTGGGTGGGCGAGCTGTTCCCCTGGTCGCGCAGCTACCTGGACGTCTACGAGCACTTCGGCCTGCTCGGCCCGCGCAGCATGCTGGCCCACGGCATCTGGCTGGACAGTGACGACCGCGCGCGCCTGGCCGCCACCGGCGCGATGATCTCGCACTGCCCCAGCTCCAACCTGTTCCTGGGCAGCGGCCTGTTCGACTGGCCGGCGGCGCGCGTCGCCGGTGCGGCGGTCACGATGGGCTGCGATGTCGGCGGGGGCACCAGTCTGTCAATGCTGCGCACCTTGGCCGATGGTTACCAGGTGCAGGCCCTGGCGGGGCGCCGCCTCACTGCCTGGGCGCTGCTGCACGCCGCCACCCGTGGCGCCGCTGAAGCCCTGGGTCTGGCCCATGAAATCGGCTCGCTCGAGCCCGGTACACTGGCCGACGTGGTCGTCTGGGACATGGCCCGTTCGCCCGTCGAGCGCCGCCGCCAGTCGGTGGCCCGCGACTTGCATGATGCGATCTTTGCCTGGCTGACACTGGCTGGCGACGACCACGTGGTGAGCACCCGCGTGGCCGGCGTCGAGCGGTACCGGCGCCAGGCCCACGACGAGAAGCCCACCGCATGACCTTTCTCCCTGCACGCCTCGAACTGCGCGGCATCACCAAGCAGTACCCCGCGGTCCGGGCCAACGACAGCGTGGCGCTGAGCGTGGCCCCGGGCCAGATCCACGCGGTGCTGGGCGAGAACGGTGCCGGCAAGTCCACGCTGATGAAGATCATCTACGGCGCGGTCAAGCCCGACGCCGGCGAGATCCTCTGGAACGGCCAGCCGGTACAGGTGGCCAGCCCGGCGGCGGCGCGGCAGCTGGGCATCAGCATGGTCTACCAGCACTTCTCGCTGTTCGACACCCTCACCGCCGCCGAGAACGTCTGGCTGGGCCTGGACAAGGCGATGAGCCTGGACGAGGTGACCGCCCGCATCCGCGAGGTCGCCGCCGGCTACGGCCTGGAGGTCGACCCGCTGCGCCCGGTGCACACCCTCAGCGTGGGCGAGCGCCAGCGCGTCGAGATCGTCCGTGCGCTGCTGACCAAGCCGCAGCTGCTGATCCTGGACGAGCCCACCTCGGTGCTCACCCCGCAGGCGGTCGAGAAACTCTTCGTCACGCTGCGCCAGCTCAGCCGCGAGGGCTGCTCCATCCTCTACATCAGCCACAAGCTCGACGAGATCCGCAGCCTGTGCCACCACTGCACCGTGCTGCGTGGTGGCAAGGTGACGGGTGAGGTCGACCCCAGCCAGGAAACCAACGCCGGCCTGTCGCGCCTGATGATCGGCGCCGAGCCGCCGGCGCTGCAGGCACGCGCCGCCACGCAGGGCGCCACGGTGCTGTCGGTCCAGGGCCTGTCGCTGGCCACCAGCGACCCCTTCGGCATGGCGCTCAAGGACATCGCGCTGGACGTGCGCGCCGGCGAGATCCTGGGCATTGCCGGCGTCTCGGGCAATGGCCAGCAGGAGTTGATGGCCGCG
>JAFLDI010000414.1 GCA_017302485.1 Burkholderiales bacterium
CGCGCCAGCGCGCGGCCGATCGCCACCCGTTGGCGCTGCCCGCCCGAGAGCTGCGCCGGCTTGCGCTGCAGCAGCGGCTCAAGCTGCAGCACGCGCGCCACACGCTGCACGCGCTGGGCCACCTCGGCCGCAGGCATCCCGGCCACTCGCAGCGCGAAGCCGATGTTGCCGGCGACCGTCATCGTCGGGTAGAGCGCGTAGGACTGGAACACCATGCCGATGCCGCGCTCGGCGGGGTCGGCGTCGGTCAGGTCCTGGCCGCCGATCAGCACCTGGCCCCGCTGCACCTCGGCCAACCCGGCGATGGCGTGCAGCAGTGTGCTCTTGCCGCAGCCCGATGGGCCGAGCAGCACGATGAACTCGCCCTCGGCGATGTCCAGATCCAGGCCCTCGAAGACCGTCTGGCGGCCATGCCGCACCGCCAACTGGCGAATCTGCAGCGCGCTCATTTGAGGGCACCGGCGGCAATGCCGCGCACGAACCAGCGGCCCGAGCCGAAGTAGACCAGCAGCGGCACCAGCGAGGTCAGCAGCGTGGCCGCCATGTTCAGGTCGTAGCGCCGCTCGCCGGTGCTGGTGTTGACGATGTTGTTGAGCTGCACGGTCATCGGTTGCCAGTCGGGGCCGGCGAAGACCAGTCCCAGCAGGTAGTCGTTCCACACGCCGGTGATCTGGATGATGCCGGCCACCACCATGATGGGCAGCGACATCGGCAGCATCAGCTGCACGAAGACGCGCCAGAAGCCGGCACCGTCCACCCGCGCGGCCAGGAACAGCTCGCGCGGTAGCGACAGGAAGTGGTTGCGAAACAGCAGGGTCATCACCGGCATGCTGAACACCAGGTGCACCAGCACGATGGCCGGCAGCGTGCCAAACAGGCCCGCCGCGGCCAAGGTCTTGACCAGCGGGTAGATCATCACCTGCACCGGCAGGAAGCCGCCCAGCAGCAGCGCGCCGAAGAGCCAGCCGGCGCCGCGCGGCTGCCAGTACGACAGTGCGTAGCCGTTGAGCGCGCCCACCAGGATGGGCAGCAGTGTGGAGGGCAGGGCGATGGCCACCGAATTCCAGAAGCCGCTGCGCACGCCGCCGCACTCCACGCCGGCACAGGCCTCGCTCCAGGCGGCCTGCCAGGCCTGCAGGGTGGGCGCATCGGGCCAGGCCAGCGGGCTGCTGGCGCGGATCTGCTCCATGTCCTTCAGCGAGGTGACCAGCATCGCCCACAGCGGCAGCGCAAAGAACAGCGCCGACAGCAGCAGGAAGGCCCACAGGCCCAAGCGGCCGGGGTCGATACGGCGCCTCATGCAGCCTCCCGGCGCGCGGCGCGCCAGTACAGCAGCGGTGCCACCAACAGCAGCACGCTCAGCAGCATCAGCACCGCCCCGGCCGAAGCCAGGCCGATGTTGGCGCGGCCGAACAGGTGGTCCATGATGAAGCGCGCCGGCACGTCGCTGGCATTGCCTGGGCCGCCCTGGGTCATGGCCACCACGGCGTCGAACAGCTTGACCACGCCGGTGAACAGCAGCACGGCGGCGGTGGCCAGCGACGGGCCCAGCGTGGGCAGCACGATCTGCAGCAGCACGCGCCAGCGCGGGATGCCGTCCAGCCGCGCGGCCTGCCACAGCTGCGGGTCCACGCCACGCAGGCCGGCCAGCATGATGGCCATCACCAGTCCGGCGGCCTGCCAGGTGGTGGCGATGACCAGGGTGTAGAGCACCCGCTCGGGGTCGACCAGCCAGTCGAAGCCCTCACCGCCCAGGGCACGCACGCCGGCCGCCACCGCGCCATCGGGTTGCAGCAGCCACTGCCAGACCAGGCCGGTGGCCACGAAGGACAGCGCGTAGGGGTACAGGAAGACGCTGCGCAGCAGCGCCTCGGCACGCACCCGCTGGTCGATGGCGACCGCCAGCAGCGTGCCCAGGCTCAGGCAGGTGGCCATGAACAGGCCACCATAAACCGCCAGGTGCTGCAACGACTCCATCCAGCGCGCGTTGGACAGCAACCGCTCATACTGGGCCAGACCGACAAAGTCATCCACCGGCAGCGTGCGCGAGCTACTGAAGGACACGCGCAGCGTCCACAGCACCGAGCCGCCGTAGGCCAGCAGCACGGTCAGCAGCAGCGGCCCCAACGCGGCCCAGCCGACCAGGGCGCGGCGCAGTCGCTGGAGGGTTCGCGGGCGGGGCATCAACTGCGCAGTGCCGCGAGGATGTCGCGCTGCACCTTCTCGACCGGGATGTTGCGGTTCCAGTAGGTGGTCAGGATGTCCTGCAGCGCGCCGTTCTGATCGGGTGTGAGGTAGAGCTCGCCATTGCCCAGCTGACGCGCCTTGTCCTTCATGGCCGCCACGCCTTGCTGGGCGCAAATGTCGAGCTTGCTGACGTCGACGTCGGTGCGGATCGGGATCGAGCCCTTGCGCAGGCTGAACTCGACCTGGGTGGCCGGCTGGGTCACCACATGAGCCAGCAGGTGCTGTGCGGGCTGCACGCCCGGGGTCTTCTGGCGCGGGAAGACGAAGACGTCGCCCTGGATGATGTAGGGTGCCTGCGGGCCGAAGCCAGGGATGCAACCGTAGTCGCGCCCGGCCACCTGGCGGGCCTGGGCGAACTCGCCCTTGGCCCAGTCGCCCATGAACTGCACGCCGGCCTTGCCGCTGATCAGCATCGCGGTGGCGTCGTTCCAGTTGCGCCCCGGCGAGCCCTTGTCGACATAGCCCTGCAGGCGCTTGAAGCTCAGCAGCACCTGGCGAAAGGCCTCGGAGTTGATCGCGGCGGGGTCGCGGTCGCGCAGCACCTTCAGGTAGAGCTCGCGACCGCCCACATTGGTCAGCACGGCGGTGAAGACGGTGTTGTCCTGCCAGGCCTGGCCGCCATGCGCCAGCGGCACCAGGCCGGCGGCCCGGAGCTTGTCCAGCGCAGCGAACAGCTCGTCCATGCTGCGCGGCTCGGCGGTGATGCCGGCCTGCCTGAACGCCGCCTTGGAATACCAGATCCACGTGGGCATGTGGATGTTGACCGGCACGGCGTAGTAGTGGCCCTTGATGCGGATGGCGCTCAGCACGATCTCGGGCAGGAAGCGGTCCCAGCCGTCCTTCTGCGCCACCTCGTCCATCGGCAGCACCAGGCCCTGCTCGACGATGTCGTGGAACTGCTTGGTGGTGTTGAACTGCGCGGCGGTGGGCGGGTTGCCGCCGATGATGCGGTTGACCGCCACCGCGCGGGCCTGCTCGCCCAGTGCCACCGCCATGTCGACCCAGGTGCCGCCGCCAGCGCGGTAGGCGTCGGCCAGGGTCTTGACGGCGGCCGATTCGCCGCCGGAGGTCCACCAGTGGATGACCTCGGCGCGTGGGCCGGAGGCGGGGGCTGCGGGCGAGCCCGGCGCGGGCGCCGCGTTC
>JAFLDI010000415.1 GCA_017302485.1 Burkholderiales bacterium
CGCACCGCCATCGGCCAGCGCGCGGATATGGGCCACCAGGTCGCGGGTGTCCAGCGCCTCGCCGGCGCCGCCGGCCTGGTGGCGGGCGAGCAGGCTCTTGAGCGCGTCGCCGGCCTGCAGCAGCACATCGACCATCGCCGTGGTGGGCGTCAACTCGTGGCGCCGCAGCTTGTCCAGCAGCGTCTCCATCTGGTGCGTCAGCTCGGCCACGTCGTTGAAGCCGAAGGTGGCGGCACCGCCCTTGACCGAGTGGGCGCAGCGGAAGATGGCGTTGAGTTCCTCGTCGTCGGCGGCGGTGACGTCGAGCTCGAGCAGCTTCTGCTCCATCAGTTCGAGGTTTTCGCCGGCTTCCTCGAAGAAGACCTGGTAGAACTGGCTCAGATCGATGCCGGCGCCGGTCTGGCCGGATTCGTGGTGCATGGTGTCGGCCATGGGAGGCTCCTGGTCGTTGTCGTGGCGGGCCGTGCGGGTCCGTTGGCGCAGGTCAGCGGATGACCTTCCCGATCACCTCGATCAGCTTGGCCGGATCGAAGGGCTTGACCAGCCAGCCGGTGGCACCGGCGGCGCGACCGGCCTGCTTCATCTGGTCGCTGGATTCGGTGGTCAGGATCAGGATCGGCGTGCCCTTGAACTTCGGGTTCTCGCGCAGCTTCTTGACCAGGCTGATGCCATCCATGCGGGGCATGTTCTGGTCGGTCAGCACCAGGTTGAAGTCGCGCTGGTTGGCCTTTTCCCAGGCGTCCTGGCCGTCCACCGCCTCGACGACGTTGAATCCGGCGTTCTTCAGCGTGAACGACACCATCTGGCGCATCGAGGGAGAGTCGTCAACGGCAAGGATCGAGTGCATGGCAGTTCTCCAGAGATCTTTCGGTGCAGGCGGGATGGGTGGATCAGAAGAGTTCGATGGACCCGGCGTCCATCTCGTCCTGGGTCACGGGATTGGGGCGGCCAGGGCCTTCCTCGACGATGGTCTCGCCTTCGGGGTCCTCGCCCATCGCCTCGGCGGCGATGCGGTCGGCGCAGTTGCGCAGACGTCGGTGGGTGTGGGCAATCAATTGCGTGGCCATGTCATGGAACTGCAGCGCGGTGATCGCGCCGGCCAGTTCGACCATGGCCTGGTTGAGGGCGCCGTCGTCGTCGCCGCCCTCGGCCAGGATGGCCAGGTCATGCAACACGTGCTTGATGCGGTCGGTGGCGCCGTAGAAGTGGCCCGACAGGGTCTCGCTGGCGTCGTCGAGCAGGCGCTGCAATCGCTCCAGATCGTTGCTGGCCACCATCAGGTGATCCTGCAGGTCGGCAGCCATCAGCAGCGGAAGGGCAGCGCCGGGATCCGGGGGCGGGGTCTCGTTGAGTTGCATCGGCGTTCCACGCGGTTGGGCATGGGTGGGAGGCCCCCGGGCTGGCGGTCGCCATCCGGGGAGTTGTCATGGATTCTTCGGCAGGCCCCGGATGGGTGTTGCGTTGATGACCCTGGCAATCCGGCCGCATTTCGCGCGACAGGGGCACGCCACGGCGGGGGCCGGCCTGGGCCATACTTGCGGTATGCAGCCCCAAGTCGTCCGATCGCCCCTGCGCGTGCTGCACCTGGAGGATTCCGACCTGGACCATGCGCTGGCGATGGCCCAGTTGCAGCGCGCCGGTCTGACGCCATCGGCCACCCGGGTGGAGGACGAGGCGGCCTTCCGCTTGGCGCTGGCCGAGCCCTGGGACATCGTGCTGTCCGACTACAACCTGCCCGGCTTCAGTGGCATCCGGGCGCTGGACATCGTGCGCGAGCTGGCCGATCCGCCGCCCTTCATCCTGGTCTCGGGCGAGATCGGCGAGGACGTGGCGGTGGCCGCCATGCGCAACGGCGCCAGCGACTACCTGCTCAAGCAGAACCTGGCCCGCCTGGCGCCGGCGGTGGAGCACGCCATCGATGCCCACGCCAGCGAACGGGCCCGGCGTGCCGCCGACCAGGCCCTGGCCGCCTCGCGCGAGCGGGTGTCGGAGCTGGCGCAGCACCTGCAGACCACCGTCGAGCAGGAGCGCGCCGCGATCGCCCGCGAGATCCATGACGATGTGGGCGGCTCCTTGACGGCGCTCAAATTTGATCTGGCCTGGCTGGGCCGCCACATCGGCGAGAACACGCCCGAGGTGCGCCAGCGACTGGACACCGCCACCGAGACGCTCACCCATGCGCTGGACGCCAGCAAGCGCATCATGCACAACCTGCGACCGGCCATTCTGGAGCAGGGCCTGGTGGCGGCGCTGCAGTGGATGGCCACGCGCTTCGAGCGGCGCACCGGCATTGCGTGCAGTTTTCGCGCCAGCCAGGAGCTGCCGCCCTTGCCGGCCGGCGTGCCGCTGGTGGCCTACCGCACCGCCCAGGAGGCGCTGACCAATGTCAGCAAGCATGCCCAGGCCACACGCGTGGCCATCGACCTGACCCTGGCCGGCGGGGTGCTCTCGCTGGAGGTGGCCGACAACGGCCGCGGCCTGTCGAGCGACGACCTGGCCAAGGCACGCAGTTTTGGCATCCGCGGCCTGCGTGAGCGATCGGGCACCGTGGGTGGCTGGGTCGACCTCTCCAGCGGTGCGGCCGGGACGACCTTGATTCTGTCGATCCCGCTCGACGGCGAGGCCGTGGACCAGGAGGACCCGGGCGCACCCGACCCGGGATTGTTCGGCGAGGCGGGACACGACCCGTCCGCCTGGGGAGAGCCATGACCCGCGTCATCATCTGTGACGACCACGCGCTGATCCGCCGCGGCATCCGCGACACCTTGTCCGATGCGCCCGACATCGAGGTCATCGGCGAGGCCGGCGACTACGGCGAGTTGCGCTCGCTGATGCGTCAGGAGCGCTGCGACGTGCTGGTGCTGGACATCAACATGCCTGGCCGCAGCGGTCTGGACGTGCTGCATGTGCTGAAGGACGAGGGCTCCACGGTCAAGGTGCTGGTGGTCAGCATGTACCCCGAGGACCAGTACGCGATTCGTGCGCTCAAGGCAGGGGCCTTCGGCTATGTCAACAAGGGCGGTGACCCGGCGCAGCTGGTGCAGGCGGTGCGCACCGTGGCCCAGGGGCGCAAGTTCGTCACCCCCGAGATCGCCCAGATGCTGGTCGAGAGCCTGACCGCCCCCGAGGTGGCCAATGCCCACGAAAAGCTCTCGGACCGCGAACTGCAGACGCTGGTGATGATTGCCAGCGGCAAGCGCCTGGCCGACATCGCGGGCGAGCTGACGCTGAGCCCCAAGACCGTCAGCGTCTACCGCGCGCGGGTGCTGGAAAAGCTGGGCCTGTCGAACAACTCGGAACTCACCGTCTACGCCATCCGCAATGGGCTGGTCGGCAAATAGTACTCAGCGCCGGTAGACCCAGACCGGCTTGCCGGCCACCGTCT
>JAFLDI010000416.1 GCA_017302485.1 Burkholderiales bacterium
CTGTTCGCGCAGGCCGGGCGGCATGGGGTGTGGGCAGGGTTCGTGCCCCGGGTAGCTCTGCCACGGCGCCAGGCCGGCCGCGCCCAGGCGGGTGGCAAAGAGGTGGTTGTAGAGCCGGTGGTGCAACAAATGGTGCGTCGGGGTGCGCAGCACCTGCTGAATGAAGCGGGCGTCGAAGAAGGGCAGCGAGAGGTCGTAGGTCTTTTGATCCAGGGCTTCGAAGTGCGTGTCCAGATGGCGTTGTTGGTCGTTGAAGAGCAGAAAGCCGAAGGCCTGCTTGTCGAGCTGCCATCCAGCCCGGTGCAGCAGCGCCAGCTCCTGCTGCAGCCCCTGCTGGGGCAAGGCCAGCCACCGCGCCCGTGGTGAAGCCCGCAGCGCACCGCCGCTGAATTGCCAACGGTTGTCGTCCATCAGTTGGCGCGCCAAGGCAGGCGCATCGTCCGCCGCCGGCAGGCCGCTGGCGAGCGTCAGGTACACATGGCCCAGGCCCACGCTGCCCCCGTCGCCCGACCACCAAATGCGCGCGCTGGCTGGCTCGGCTTGCTGCAGCGCGGCCACGGAGTCCTGGATGCCCGAGAGCAGGCTGCCGGTCGTCGGCCGGTGATGGTGTGCGGTACCTAGCACGGAGGCGACGGTGTTGCCAAGCTCCGCGTCCTGGCTGCCGCCTGGGGCCACGTTGAGAGTCAGCGGCTGTGCGGCAGACCGCGCCATCAGCTTGGAGACCACCAGGCGGCTGTCCATGCCGCCGGAGAGAAAGGCGCGCGGCCGCTCGCCCCTTGGCAGCAGCTGCAGGCGGTCGGTCACCGCACGCTCGAAGGCGGCGTCGAGCGCAGCGGTGGCGGCGTCCAGGTCGAGCGACTCATCCACCTGCACCTCGAAGCGGCGGTAGGTCCGCACCCGAACGCCTTGCGCGTCTGCCTGCAGTAGCTCGCCGTGACGCAGGCGACGCAGGCCCTGCCAGCAACTTCGGCTGCCCAGGCTGATGCCAAAGGCGAGCGACTCGGCGAAGCCCTGTTCGTCGATCGGGGGATGCTCACCGAGCGAACGCAGCAGCGTGCGCAGCGCGCCCAGGTGCGACGAAAAGGCCAGACCCTCGCCCAGCGGCAGCCACCAGAACGAACGCAGGCCCAGTGCGTCCGTGAACAGCTGCAGGCCGGTGCCGGCCTGCCAGCGCAGCCCGCAGAAGCTGCCCTGGCATTGCGGCAGCAGAGCATCGGGCGTTTCCTGTCCCAGGCGCGCAAGCAGCCGTTCGCGCGCTTGTGGCTGCTCGCCCTCCAACAGCAGCGGCTCACCGAGCACCACCGACAGGCGGTCGGGATCCGGCAAGTGGGTGGGGCCGGCCCAGGCATCGCTGCCAAATCCGTGAACACGCAGCGTCGCCTCGTCCAGCAGCAGGCTCTGGCCGTCGGCCGCCGCTGCGCCGCGCTGCAGTGCAGGCAGCTGCTGGGGATGCCAGAGACCGAGGAGGTGAGTGAATCCTTGGGTGTTCATGGGGCAGGGAATAGCTTCTTCAGCGGCGGGGCCAGGCGAGGCAGCTCGGTGCGCAGCGGGTGATGGCTGTGTCGCAGAACCAGGACGAAGGACAGCGTGCCCAGCGCGCATTGCAGCGCAATGTAGCCAGCCGTGGGCAGACGGTTCGCCAGCGGCACGGCCAGCAGCATGGGCAGACTCACGCCCAGGCTGAGCAGCAGGCTGGGCGCACAAGCCTGGAGCGCGGCTCGTGGGCCAAAGCCGTACCGATGGTGAAGCTCGAACTGCCAGGCCGCCGCATGGGCCAGCCGAGCCAGCAGCAGCAGCATGACCATTTGCGCCAGGTTCAGCCAGATGCTGCTCAGCAGCACCAGCAGCAGCGCACCGTTGCTCCACAGATTGGCGCGCAGCATCGAGCCCACATGACCGCCGGCCACCAGGGCGCTCGAGGCAAAGGTCATCGGCGCCACCAAGGCGGCGTAGAGCAGGAGCAGTGGCGCCAACTCGGCGGCCACTTGCCACTGCGAGCCAAACATCAGCAGCGTCAGTGGACCGGCGATCACCGCCAGGCCACAGGTCAAGGGCATCACCAGCCCGGTATGCAGGCGGATGGTGTGGGCAAGCAGGGGCGCGGCGGCTTGTCCATCGCGCAGGCGCTGCGCAAAGACGGGCGTGAAGACTTGCAGCAGGATGGTGTCGATGCGCGCGACCAGCATGTTCAGGAGCCCGCCGGCGCGGCTGTATTGCGCCACCTCGACGACCGACTGCGTCCGACCGAGCACGAGGTCGGGCGCTGCCGCGCCGGCCTGCGCAAGCAGCGAGGCGCTGCTCACCGTTCCACCGAAACCGAACAAGGCGCGCAGGTGCTTGGCGGTCGGCCGCAGCCAGGCCACATCCGGCCGGAAGGCCCACAGCAGCAGCACATTGGCCACGTTGCCGGCCAGCGTCCCCCAGGCCATGCTCAGCGAGGAATGGCCGAACCAAGCCAGCACCAGGGTGACCACGGTCTGCACCACAGTGTTCACGATGCCCAGCCAGGCGATCTTGTCGAAGGCCAGGTCGCGTTTGAGTTGGCTCAGAACATGCGAGCCAAAGGGCAACACCACGAAGCTGAGCGCCAGCACATAAAACACCTCGGCGATCGAGGGCTCTCGGTAGAAGGCGCCGACCGGTGCGGCCACCAAGGCGAGCAACGCCGCCAGGCTCCAGGACACCAGCAGCATGGCCGTGAAGCCGGCGCGCAGGTGTTCGCGGGTGAGCTCCTTCAACTGCAGAAAGTACTGGCCAACGCCGAACTCACGCAGGATGTGCGTGAACGCCGTCAGCGACACGGCCACGGAGAACACCCCGATCTCCGCCGGCGTGAGCCAGCGCGCCAGCAGCACCGCCGAGACCAGGGCCAGCAGCAGATTGACGGCCGAGGCCAAGGTGGTGACGCGCAGCGCGCGGTGAACGCTCATGCAGTTGAGAGCCGGGAGGGGGGCTGAGGGCGCGCCAGTGTCGCAGGGCCTCGGCTACATTTCGCGCCACCCCGCCCCAAGTTGCCCGCGCACCGTGCCCGTCGCCGAATCCCATCTGCTGCACGAACTGATCGCCGTGGCCGCCACTCGCACACCCGATGCGCAGGCGCTCACCCATGGCAAGGCCACCCTGGACTACCGGAGCCTGCACGGCCATGTGCAGAGCTTCGCCGCCGCGCTTCTGGGCCTGGGCCTGCAGCGCGGCGAGCGCGTCGGCATCTACCTGGAGAAGCGCTTCGAGACTGTCGTTGCAAGCTTCGGCGCGCCTGCGGCGGGTGGGGTGTTTGTGCCCATGAACCCTCTGCTCAAGCCCGAGCAAGTCGGCTTCATCGCGCAGGATTGCGGCGTGCGCGTGCTGGTCACCTCGCCGGACCGGTACGTGCAGCTCAAG
>JAFLDI010000417.1 GCA_017302485.1 Burkholderiales bacterium
ACGGCCATGCTGGCGCCTCCTTCGGGGCTGATGACCTGCGAGAGCGGGTGAATCCGGGGCTGGCAGCATCACATTCCGATCAGATCAGGGCATCAGCACGCCGTTCGGTGCGTTGTGCAGACCTTCCTTAGGGCTCTGTCCAGCCGCTGCTGCATTGGTAGTATCCAGTTGCATCTGCCATCTGATGTTCCTCAATGCGCGCGGCGCGAAACGGAGACTCCATGAATCTGGGAATCAAGGCCCTGGCCACGCTGGCCGCCACCCTCCTGCTCTCGCTGGCCGCAGGCGCGGCCACGCTGAGCCTGCCGTCCACCGGCGTCGATGCATCAGGCGTGAAGCTGCCTGGCGGCCAGGACGATCCGCACTGGAGCATCGTCAGGGGCCCGCGCATCAAGCAGCCCAAGCCCGCGGTGGTGATGAGCACCTCGGTGGACTACGGCTATGCGCAGTCCGAGACCGCCGAATGGGTCTGGGCGAAGCACGATGGTCTGGCCGGCCTGAGGCCCTACACCTTCGAGATCCGGTTCACGCTGCCGGTCGGCGCCACCAAGGCCACGATCACCGGCCGCTGGGCGGTGGACGACATCGGCACCATCTACCTCAATGGCCGCAAGGCCGCCGGCACCGGCACCGCGCTGACCACGCCGGCCGACACCAACTACCTGCAGCTGAATGATTTCACCGTCACCAAGGGCCTGGTGGAAGGTGAGAACATCCTGCAGTTCGTGGTGCAGGACCTGGGCACGCCAGGCGGCCTGGTGGTCGATTCGCTGCTGGTGCAGTACCGCCGCTGAGTCACATCCGGCCGCCAGCCAGGTAGCGCTGGTGCCACGACAGCGCCTCACCCAGCAGGTGCGGCGTGTGCAGGCCCGGCGCACCGCGGCAGGCGCGCTGGTAGTAGTCGCGCAGGCCCGGGCGGAAGCTGGGGTGGGCGCAGCGCTCGATGATCAGCTCGGCGCGCTTCTTGGGGCTCAGGCCGCGCAGGTCGGCCAGGCCCTGTTCGGTGACGATCACCTGCACGTCGTGCTCGGTGTGGTCGACATGGCTGACCATCGGCACGATGCAGCTGATGCGCCCGCCCTTGGCGGTGCTGGGCGTCATGAACACGCTCAGGTAGGCGTTGCGGGCAAAGTCGCCCGAGCCGCCGATGCCGTTCATGATCGAGCTGCCCATCACGTGGGTGGAGTTGACGTTGCCGTAGAGGTCGGCCTCGATCATGCCGTTCATCGCGATCAGGCCCAGGCGGCGGATCAGCTCGGGGTGGTTGCTGATCTCCTGCGGGCGCAACAGGATGCGGCCGTGGTAGCGGCCCAGATCGGCGTTCAGACGCGCCAGTGCATCGGGACTGAGCGAGAACGCGGTGGCCGAGGCGCTCTTCAGCGTGCCGCTCTCCAGCATCTCCAGCATGCCGTCCTGCAGCACCTCGGTGAAGGCACTGAGGTTCTGGAACGGGCCATTGTTCAGCCCCGCCAGCACCGCGTTGGCGATGTTGCCCACGCCGCTCTGGATCGGCAGCAGCTCCGGCGGCAGCCGGCCGGCCTTCACCTCGTGCTGCAGGAACTCGATCAGGTGGGCGGCGATCGCCAGTGACGCGTCATCGGGCGCGCTGAAGGCGCTGTTGCGGTCGGGCTGCTCGGTCTCGACCACCGCCACCACCTTTGCCGGGTCGATGCGGAAGTAGGGCTCGCCGATGCGCTGGTCGGGGCGGGTCAGCGGAATCGGCTGGCGGTGCGGCGGCAGCGCGGTGCCGTAGTAGATGTCGTGCAGGCCGTCGAGCGACGGGTTCTGCCAGGCGTTGACCTCGAGGATGATCTTGTCGGCCTGGTCCAGCCAGGTCTTGTTGTTGCCCACGCTGGACGAGGGCACCAGGCGTCCGTCCTCCAGCACGCCCGAGACCTCGACCACCGCAGTGTCCAGCCGGCCGAAGAAGCCGAACCAGGCGTACTGCGCGACATGCGACAGGTGCAGGTCGATGTAGTCCATGTCGCCGCGGTTGATGCGGTCACGGCAGGCCGGGTCGCTCTGGTAGGGCAGGCGCAGGTCCACGCCATTGGCGCGGGCCAGCGCGCCGTCCAGCTCGGGCGCCGTGGACGCACCGGTCCACATGCCGATCTTGAAGGGCTGGCCGGCGGCATGGGCCTCGTCCATGCGCCGCGCCAGTGCCAGCGGCACCGCCTTGGGATAGCCGGCGCCTGTGAAGCCGCTCATGCCGACGTGGTCGCCGTCGCGGATCAGGGCGGCGGCCTCGTCGGCCGACATGCGCTTGTCGCGCAGCGCGCGATTGAGAACTCGGGAAGACATCGATGAAAGTGAACGGTCGTTCGGAAAGCTGGCGATTGTCGCCGACACACAAGGGTTTACCCTGACTCTGGGTGACCCGATCGCGGGATCAGGCCCAAAAACCCCGCTTGCACTATCTTTGTATTTCCAGTATGCTGGAATTATGGATGAACAAGATGTGCTGCGCGCCCTGGCCGCGCTGTCCCAGCAACACCGGCTGCGGGCCTTCCGTGCGCTGGTGGTGGCCGGCCCTGCGGGCCTGAACCCCGGCGCGCTGGCCGAGGCCCTGGGGATCCCGCCCAACACCCTGTCCTTTCACCTGAAGGAGCTGTCGCAGGCCGGCCTGGTGCAGGCCACCCGCGACGGCCGCAGCCTGGTCTACCGCGCCGCCTACGCGCGCATGGACGAGTTGCTGGCCTTCCTCACCGCCCACTGCTGCGCCGGCGCCGCCGATGCCTGCTGTGCCCCTGCTCCCCAAGCCACCCTGCTCACCACCCCGGAGACCCCATGAAGCGCTTCCATGTCCACCTGCATGTGCAGGACCTGAACGCCAGCATCGCCTTCTACTCGCGCCTGTTCGCCGCCCAGCCGGCGCGCGTCGAGGGCGACTACGCCAAGTGGATGCTCGATGACCCGCGCATCAACTTCGCCATCTCCACCCGCGGCCACGCGTCCGGCATCGACCACCTGGGCTTCCAGGCCGACAGCGCCGAGGAACTGGCCGAGCTGCGCGCACGCGCCGAGGCCGCCGATGCGCCGCTGCTGGACGAAGGCGCCACCACCTGCTGCTATGCGCGCAGCGACAAGCACTGGGTGACCGACCCGCAGGGCATCGCCTGGGAGCACTACCACACGCTGGGGGACATCCCGGTCTTCAGCGAGGCCCGAGCGGCCACGGCCGAGTCGGCCTGCTGCACACCGAAGTCCGAGGCGGCCCCGGTGACCCGCGGCAAGCCGATCGGCATCCCGGTGGCCGCGGCCGGCCCGAAGTCGTCCTGCTGCTGAGTTTGGCGGCGCGGCGCC
>JAFLDI010000418.1 GCA_017302485.1 Burkholderiales bacterium
GTCGGCCTCCAGCCACATCAGCAGGCCCTCGTCGTAGTAGTCCTGCAGGCGTTGCTGGTCCTCCCACTCGCGGGTGTGACCGGGGCCGATGGCGGGGTCGAGCTGGGTGTCGGCCAGCGGCCGCCAGTGCCGGCCGGCGCGCACCTGCACCTCGGCGATGGTGGTGGCCAGGCGGTCCATGGCCTGCTCGGGGGTGCTCAGGCCGGCGCGGGCCGCCAGCACATGGCCCCAGTACTCGGTCAGGCCTTCGTAGGCCCACAGCATCGAGGTGCCCATGGCCCGGTGGTAGTCGGGCGTGAGAAGGTCGGCCGGGCGATGCGCCTTGCCGTTCCAGCTGTGCACGTACTCGTGCGGCAGCAGCTCGCGGCCGCGGATGGCGTCGGCCCAGTCCTTGAAGTAATCGGGGCGCAGCGCGTTCTCGCTGGACTCGTGGTGCTCCAGGCCCATGCCGCCGAACTCGTCGGACAGGGCCAGCATCAGCTCGTAGTGGCGGAACGGCCGCATGCCGCCGAACAGGCGATCGGCCTGCTGCACGATGGCGCGGTGGGCGGCCAACTGCCCCGGCGTGGCGGTCAGCGCGCCAGGGGTGTCGGCCAGCAGCGCCAGCGTCACCGGGGGCTGCCCCGGTGTGTCGTCCAGCACATGGCGCTGCAGGTGGCGCCCGGCGAACAAGGGCGAGTCGATCAGGGTCTCGACCGACATCTCGCGGTAGCGCTGCCAGCCCTGGGCGTCAGGCTCGGCACGCCGGCCACGGTCATCGCGCAGTGCGCTGGCCTCCTGCCAGCCACTGGGCAGGCGCAGACGCAGGTCCACCCGCTGGGTGTCCACCGCCGGGCCGTCCACATACAGCAGCACGGTTTCCCACTCGATGCCCAGCATCGCCGGTGTCACGCTGATGCGATCGCCGCTGCTGCGCACCGGAGCCAGGTACTGGAACGCCAGATCGAGCGTGCCGCTGCCGGCGGGCACGTCCACGACAAAGGCGAACGGATCGTTGGCCGTGCGGCGCCACGGCAGCCGCTGACCCGCGGCGTGCACCTGCAGCCCGGCCAGGCGCGTCACGTCGCCGTAGGGTCCATGGCCCCCGGGCAGGTAGCGGGCGTAGCGCAGGGTCAACGGGCCGGGGCGCTCGACGTCGATCTGCTGCTGCACCTGCAGCACGCGGCGGTCAAGGTCGGTGGCGTCGACCGTCAGGCGCATCGGTGCCGCGTGGGCCACCAACGCCGTCCACAGAGCGACGGCCAGCAGCCGCCGGGCAAGCATCCAGGGCGATGTCATCGCGCGACGATACCCGAGACGCCTCCAGTGCCCCTGTGGATTGAGGCATCATGGCTGGATGCGCGCAGTTTTCCGGTTTCCGCCTCTGGCGACGCTGGTCGTGATGACCAGCGCGTTGCAGGCGGCCCCCCGGCCAGCGGACGAAGGCCCGCGCGGCTCCACCATCTACCGCTGCGAAGGTGGTGGCACACCCACCTACTCCGACAGCGCGGTGCGCTGCGACAACGGCGCCGTGCTGACCAACCCGAAGCCCTCGCCCGTGCCGGTGGTGGGACCGGTGACCGGCAAGCTCACGCTCAGTGGCCCCCCGTGTCCGCTGCCGATGACCGACCCCGAAGGCGCCGCCTGGTCACCGATCCGCGCATGCTACCGCCAGGCACTGGCGCAGCAGGCCGAGAACAAGGTGGGTGAGGCGCAACTGGCTGGCGTGCTGATGGGCGTGTGCGAGACCGAAACCCAGGCCCTGGTTCAGGGCAACAGCGCCGCCGCGGTGCTGGGCAGCACGCCCGACGAGCGGCGTGCCGCGATTCGCCGCTGGGCGCTGTGGCTGGTGCAGCAGAGCGGGCGGGCCGTCGACAGCGTGCCGGTGCAGGCGCTGAAGCTGGGCAAGGCGGTGCCGCTGCAGCGTCTGGGCGGCCCGATGGAGCTGCAACTGCCCAGCGGCCAGATCACCGAGGCCTTGCCGGGCACGCTGCTGCGCCAGGGCGACCAGCTCTTCGTGCGCCGCGGTCTGAGCCTGCAGGTGGCCGGGCAGAGCCTGCCCGGCCAGTCGCGCGACCGCTGCGTGCGGATCGACTGATCCGCAGCAAATCACTTCAGCTGCAGGATCCAGCCGACCAGCTTGCTGGCGTCGGCCTCGGTGATCGCGACCTTGTTGGGCGGCATGGCCAGGCCGCTGACCTTGCCCTTCCAGTGGCTCTCATAGGGGTTGGAGCCGGCCATCACCGTGGCGGTGAGGGTCTTGCGGGCGTCCTTCTGGCCCTTGTACTTGGCGGCCACGTCCTTCCAGGCCGGTCCGATGGGGGCGAGGCCGTCCGGGCCCTTGCCGCCGGGCTCGATGTGGTGGCAGGTCAGGCAGCCGCTGGTGTTGGCCAGCTTGAGCATGGCGTCATCGTTGCCGGCGGCCAGGGCCGGGCCGGTGACGAGTACGGCAGCGAGGGCGATCAGGTGCGGGGTGCGCAGCATGGTGACTCCTTGTGATGGCAGTGAACGCTTGGGGCCATCTTGCGAGTCGTCCGCTCGGCTGGGTTGAGTCAGGTCAAGACTGGCTGCGCTTTTGCCAGGATGGAGCAGACGGGCACCTGGCGCGCGCAGCGCCGGCGCGACGACTGCGCCAGCGCGGAGCACCGCGCCCAGGCCCTCATCGGCACTCAGCCGCGCTGCAGCAGCATGGCGTCGCCATAGCTGAAAAAGCGGTAGCCGGATTCGATGGCGTGGCGGTACAGCGCCATCACCTGCGGATAGCCGGCAAAGGCGCTGACCAGCATCATCAGGGTGCTCTTGGGCAGGTGGAAATTGGTCAGCAGCACATCCACCACCTGGAAGGCGAAGCCGGGGGTGATGAAGATGTCGGTTTCGCCGCCGACCGCACCGCGCAGGCCCCCCCGACCCGCATGGCGGGCGGCCGATTCCAGGGCGCGCAGCGTGGTCGTGCCCACCGACACCACGCGGCCGCCGCGCGCGCGGCAGGCGGCAATCGCCTCCACCGTGGCCTGCGGCACCTCGTACCACTCGCTGTGCATGCGGTGTTCGGCCAGGTTCTCGGTGCGCACGGGCTGGAAGGTGCCGGCGCCGACGTGCAGCGTGACCGTCGCCGTCGCCACGCCCGCCGCGCGCAGCGCGCCGAGCAGCGCGTCGTCGAAGTGCAGCGACGCGGTCGGCGCCGCCACCGCCCCGGGCGTGCGCGCGAACACCGACTGGTAGCGCGCTTCGTCCTGCGCGCTGTCCGGCC
>JAFLDI010000419.1 GCA_017302485.1 Burkholderiales bacterium
GGCCTGGTGGCGTACCCGCGGGGTGGTTGCGGCGGCGGGCCACATGGAGTCGGCGGCCGACGAGGCCTTGGCCGAGTTGCGCGGCTGGAACGGCCCGCAGGCCTCGCTGGCGCGGGCGGATGCCCGACTGGTCGAGGCGGTCCGTGCCGAACGGGAGGGTCGGGTCGCCGCCGTGGAGGCGCCAGCCAGCGAAGCCGAGCAGGCCTATGCGGCGGTCTGCGCGCCGGCCCGGCTGCCGGGCTGCGACCTGCCCACCTGGTGGCGCCTGCTGCGCCTGCGGGCCCTGCGTGCCGAGAGCCAGGGCCTGTGGATCGAGGCGCGCAGCCTGCAGTTGCAGGCGGCCGAGGTGGGTGACCGTGCGGGAGATCTGCTTCTGCAGGCCTGGTCGCTTTCTGCGGCGGCTGTGGTCTCGCAGCGCCTGGGCGAATCGGAAGCCGCGCGGGAGCAGTTGGCCCAGGCCCAACGCCTGGCAGTGCGTGATGATCGGGCCGAGGCCGGTGTTCGAGTGCTGCTGAACCGCGCGCGGGTCGACGAGCGTCGTGGAGACGCCGGCGCGGCGCTGCGCTCCCTGGACCAGGCTCTGGAGGCCCTCCGGCCGCATGACATGCCCAGACTGCGTGCCCTGGTGCAGGCCAACCGGGCCGATCTGCTGGGCCGCAGCGGACGCCTGCGCGAGGCTGTGGCCGCGGTGGAGCAGGCCTTGCCGGTGGTGCGGCGCTTTGACGACCGCCGCCTGGAGCCGCTGCTGCAGTTCAACCTGGGGCTGGCGCATCTGGCGCAGGGGCAGCCGAAGGCAGGGCAGGCCGAGATGAGCGCTGCAATGGCGCTGTGGGAGCGCCAAGGTGCCGTGGGTGCCCTGCGCGAGGCACTTCAGCAAGGCGGGGACGCCCTGCATGCGGCCGGCGAGTCAGGGCTGGCACTGGCGTGGCTGCACCGCGAGCGCCGCCTGACCGAGGCGCAGGATGCGGCCAACCGCGACGCCGCCGTGCGCGAGTTGCGGCAGCGCCGCGATCAGGAGGCCGAACAGCTCGAACTTGAGCGCCTGCGGGCCGAGAACCTGCTGGCCACCGCACGCCTGGACAGTCAGCAGTGGCTGCGCCGGGTGCAATGGCTGATCGGCGCCTCGCTGCTGGCCATGGCCGTGATGCTGAGCCTGCTGGTGGTGCGCCTGCGCAGTGGCCGGCGCGAGGGTGCGATGGCGCACCTGGCCGGCTGGTGGTCACGCCGGACCCGCCGACGCGAGCCGCTGACCGGCCTGCCCCATCGCAGCCATCTGCTGGAACAAGGCCTGCTTCGGGCTCGATCGGCTGGCGGATTCCGTGGCAGCCTCCTGATGGTGGAGGTCGACCATTTCGCACGTCTGCGGGAGCGTCTGGGGGCGGCCAGCGCCGATGGGGCGCTGGCCGTTGTGGCCCGACGGCTGCATGCCGCCGTGCGCAGCGGCGACCGCCTGTGCCGTTGGTCGGCCGCGGTCTTCCTGGTGCTGGTGGACGAGACCGGCCCTGACGCGCTGGACCAACTGGCGCAGCGCCTGCTCGCGGCCGTGGGTGACGAGCCGGTCAGCCTGGGTGACGAGTCGCTCGCCATGAGCGCTTCGGTGGGCGTGGTCGCGTTCCCGCTCGATGGCGAGCCCGCTCCGGTGGATTGGGACAGCGCACTGGCGCGGGCGGAGCTGGCTTTGTACGCGGCTCGGGCCGACGGGCGCGATCGCGCCGTCCGCCTGGTCAAGGTCAGTGCCCGTGGCGACGAAGAGCGCGCCCTGCTGAGTCGCGAGTTCGCGCAGGCGCGCCAGCGCGGCCTGGTGCACTGGATCGCGCTGGAGCGTCAGTCGGGCGACGCCGCAAAACTGTCCACGAAGCTGGCGTAAAGCGAGGCGTAGAAGGCCGTTGACAGCAGCAGCCAGGCGGGCAGCATCAGAATCCCCAGGGCCGGCACCGTCAGCTGGATCAGCATCAATCCCAGACCGGCCGCCAGCCAGCACAGGTTGTAGACGATGAACGCGCCCAGCGAGCGCCACAGCGCCATCGCGCTGGAGAACAGCGCCTGCGCCACGCCCTGGTCGGCCCATTGCACCAGCGGCGGTGCATGCCAGTACAGCATCGACAGCAGGCTGCCGGTGACCAGGCGGAACAGCAGCCCGTTGCGCACCGCCGGATCGGCGGCCAACTGCTCCCACTCGGGGCTGTTGGTCTCGCCCTGGGCGGTCAGCTCCAGCCAGCGGTCGAACTGGCCGCCGTCGATCAGACCGGCCAGCCACAGCAGCAGGGTCAGTACCAGCGCATAGCTCAGGCACAGCTGGAACAGGCGCCGCCGCTGCAGCAGCGGTCCGCTGCGCCAGGGCACCAGCAGCACCGCGGCGCGCACCGGTACGCCGCGACGGGTGCCTGCGGCGGCCATCACGAAGGCCAGGCTCAGCAGGGGCATGGACATCATCAGCAGAGGCCCGCCCACGAAGGGCAACAGGCTGACCAGCAGCACCGCCAGCATGAACGCCGCGAACAGTCCGGCATAGGCCAGGGGCTGTCGGAAGAACTCCTGGAAGCCCGCCTTGAACCAGCGAACGCCTGCCGAGGCCGGGTGGGAATGGAGGGTCAGGCGCATGGCGTCAGGGGTGCCAGGGTTGGTCGACCGCATGGCGCAGCACGCGCTCGAAGTGGGCCGGGTCCTTCGGGGTCAGCAGTTGGGCGTCACGCGGACGGTGCCAGTCGTCCAGCCGCGACAGCCAGAAGCGCAGCGCCGCGGCCCGACGCATCGCAGGCAGCAGGCGCTGCTCGCTGCCCTGCAAGGGGCGCTCGGCCTGGTAGGCCTGCATCAGCGCCAGCGCACGGGGCTCGTCGAGGGCGCCGCTGGCCAGGTCGATGCACCAGTCGTTGATCACCACCGCCAGGTCGTAGACGAAGTGGTCGTTGCCGGCGAAGTAGAAGTCGAACACGCCCGACAGTCGCTCGGCACCGGGCGGGCCATCGAACAGCGCGTTGTCACGGAACAGGTCGGCGTGCACGGCCCCCTGCGGCAGGGCCGCCAGCGCGGGCGATTCGGCCAGCGTCTGCTGGAAGGCCTGTTCGCTGCGCAGCAGTTCAGCGGGCGCCCCCGTCAGCCAGGTCAGCGCGTGGCCAGCGGTCTGCGCACGCCAGGCGGGGCCGCGCAGGTTGGGCTGGTGCAGCGGGAAATCGACCACCGCCAGGTGCAGCCGTGCCAGCACCTCCCCCAGCATCGCCACATGGTCGACGTCCGGCGCGTCCACCGGGGCGCCCGGCAGGCGTTGCACCAGCGCGGCCGGCTTGCCGGCCAGCGCGT
>JAFLDI010000042.1 GCA_017302485.1 Burkholderiales bacterium
TGAGGCGGCTCTTGCGCTGCAGGCGCTGGCGCAGCGCGTCGACGCTGACGGTGGTCTCCGGGGGATGGGTGGGGCTCATGGCGGCGCCTTGTCGCGCGGGGGATCCGCGGGTGCTCGGCACACTGTACGCAGCGGACCCCGGCGGCTCAATATGCGGCGCACGGCGGTCTGCATGTGCTGGTCAGTGCATAAATCGTTTACCCTGCCCCGTCGCCATGAAACGCATCACGATCCGCCCCACCTGGACCGTCCAGGACCCTGACGGCCCGGCCCTGCCCGCGCGGCTGGTCGAGCTGCTGGTGCAGGTGCAGGCCCAGGGCAGCCTGCTGTCGGCCTGCCAGCAACTGGGCATGTCCTACCGCCATGCCTGGGACCTGGTGCGCCAGGGCGAGGCGCTGTTCGGCAGCACGCTGCTGCACATGGAGCGCGGCAAGGGCTCCACCCTCAGCGCACTGGGCGAGAAACTGGTCTGGGCCGACCACCGCATCATGGCCCGGCTGGGGCCGGTGCTGGATTCACTGGCCTCGGAGCTGGCGGCCGAGATCGGCCGCGTGGTCGAGCAGGTGCCGCCGGTGCTGCGGGTGCATGCCAGCCACGGCTTCGCGATCGAGGCGCTGTTCGATCAGCTGGGACGCCAGGGCCTGGTGGTCGAGCGCCGCTACGGCAGCACCACCGCCGCACTGGCCGCGCTGCACGACGGCGACTGCGAGGCCGCCAGCCTGCACATCCCGCAGGGGCCGCTGCAGGCCGCGGCGCTGGCCCACTATGCGCGCTGGCTGGACGTCGATGACCTCTGCGTGCTGGACATCGCGGTGCGCCGCCAGGGCCTGATGGTGCCCGCCGGCAACCCCAAGAAGCTCTACGAACTGCGTGACCTGGCGCGGCCCGACGTGCACTTCATCAACCGCGAGGCTGGCTCGGGCACACGCTTCCTGCTGGAAGGCCTGCTGCGCGCCGAAGGCCTTTCGCCCGAGGCCGTCGCCGGCTTCGAGCGCGGCGAGTTCACCCACGCCGCCGTCGCCGCCTATGTGGCCAGCGGCATGGCCGACGCCGGCTTCGGCCTGGAGCCACCAGCGCGACAGTTCAAGCTCGACTTCATCCCCTTGGCCAGCGAGCGCTACTTCCTGCTGTGCCGCGCCAGCACGCTGGCCACGCCGGCGATGCAGCGCCTGGTCGAGACCCTGCGCGACCCGGCCTTCCGCGCTGCGGTGGACGCCCTGCCCGGCTACCACGCCGCAGACACCGGCCGGGTCTGGCCGCTGCGCGAGGCCTACCCGGAGGCCTGATGGAGCGCGTCGACACCGTCGTCATCGGCGCCGGCGTGGTGGGCCTGGCCTGCGCCCGGGCACTGGCCATGGCCGGGCGCGAGGTGATCATCCTCGAGAGCGAGAACGCCTTCGGCACCGCCACCAGCGCGCGCAACTCCGAGGTCATCCACGCCGGTCTGTATTACCCCGCCGGCTCGCTGCGCGCGCGCTTGTGTGTGCAGGGCAAGCAACAGCTGTACGCCTTCTGCGCCGAGCACGGCGTGGCGCACCAGCGCTGCGGCAAGCTGGTGGTGGCCACTGAAGCCGACGAACTGCCCGCACTGCAGCGCCTGCAGCAGCACGCTGCCGGAAATGGTGTGGACGATCTGCGCTGGCTCAGCCGCGACGAGGCCCAGGCGCTGGAGCCCGCGCTGCGCTGCGAGGCGGCGCTGCTGTCGCCCTCCACCGGCATCGTCGACAGCCACGGCCTGATGCTGGCGCTGCTGGGCGAGGCCGAGGCGCATGGCGCGATGCTGGCGCTGTGCTCGCCGCTGCAGCACGCCCGTGTGGTGGACGATGGCCTGGTGCTGACCGTGGGCGGCGACACCGCCACCACGCTGCATGCGCGCCAGGTGGTCAACGCCGCCGGGCTGAACGCCTGCACGGTGGCAGCCGCCATCGACGGCCTGGACCCTGCCCACGTGCCGCGTCGCTTCTACGCCCAGGGCGCGTACTTCACGCTCAGCGGGCGCGCGCCGTTTCGCCACCTGGTCTACCCGGTGCCCGGCGAGAGCAGCCACCTGGGCGTGCACCTGACGCTGGACCTGGGAGGTCAGGCCCGCTTCGGGCCGAGCTTCCGCTGGGTGGACGCCGTGGACTATGTCGTCGACCCGGCCGATGGTGCCGGCTTCACCGAGGCGGTGCGCCACTACTGGCCCGGCCTGCCCGACGGCGCACTGCAGCCCGGCTACGCGGGCGTGCGGCCGAAGATCAGCGGCCCGGGCGAGCCGGCCGCCGACTTTCGCATCGACGGCCCGACGAAGCATGGCGTGCCGGGACTGGTGAACCTGTTTGGCATCGAGTCGCCCGGGTTGACCGCGTCGCTGGCCATCGCAGATCAGGCAGCGCGGTACTTGATCACGCACTGAGCCCCCAGTTCCCGGTGGCGCCAAGGGGGATTGCGGGTGAGCCCGGGCGTGGCCTCCGTAGAATTCCGGGTTTTTCCTGATCCCTCGCCCCACCATGGCTCTTCTCTCTGCTGGCCTGAATTTCTCGCCGCTGATCCAACCCCAGTGGACCACCTTCAGCGTCAGCGGCTGGCCCGACAACTTCCAGATGTGGGACAACCTGAAGGCACAGTACTTCTCGGGCAGCTTCACCTACCCCGATACCACCCATGTGCGTGGCACCGTGAACTCGCTCACGCTGACCTACATGGGCACCGTCGATCTGGACGTCACGGTCAGTGGCCTGTCGCTCGACGCGGCCACGGTGCAGACCAAAGTGATCGCCGGCTCGGGTCTGTACGCCTACCTGCTGTCAGGCGATGACACGATCGAAGGGGGCAAGGTTCTGGCGGGCTATGACGGCAACGACCGGCTCAAGGTCCAGTTCCGCTTCGATGGGGTGGGCATCACGGCTGACGGCGGCAACGGGATCGACACCGTGCAGTTCAACCTGGCCACGAATGCCAGCCTGCTCAGCCATCGCGCGGTGGGCGTCGACTTCGGCGGCAGCGCACCGGTCACGCTGACCAACGTCGAGAACCTCACCGGGTCGAACTACGCCGACACGCTGGCGGGCGATGCAGGCAACAACGTCCTCAGTGGCGGGGGCGGCATCGACACGGCCAGCTTTGCGGCCGTGACCACCGTGTCCGTGACGGCCAACCTGACCGCGGGCACCGCCACCGGCCAGGGCAGCGACACCCTGGTCTCGATCGAGAACCTCACAGGCGGCCAACTCGGCGACACGCTGACCGGCAACGCCGGGGCCAACCGACTCGACGGAGGCAAGGGCAGCGACACGATGCGCGGCGGCCAGGGCAATGACACCTATGTGGTGGACAGCAGCACCGATGTCGTCAGCGAAGCGGCTGACGGCGGCAGCGACACGATCGAGACCGGCCTGAGCTGGACGCTGAGCCAGGCCTTCGTCGAGCACCTCACCCTCACCGGCAGCGCGATCAATGGCATCGGCAACACGGCCGCCAACCGCATCGCCGGCAATGCGCAGGACAACCTGCTCGATGGACGCTCCGGGGCCGACACCATGACAGGCGGCCTGGGCAATGACCGCTACATCATCGACAACGCGGGCGACTCGGTGGTCGAGGCCAAGGACGGCGGCATCGACACGGTGCAGTCCTCGGTCAGCAAGACGCTGGCGGCCTATGTCGAGAACCTCACACTCACCGGCAGCGCGGCCATCAACGCCACGGGCAACAGCGAGGACAACCTGCTGATCGGCAACACCGCTGCCAACGTGCTGACCACCGGCGGTGGGGTCGACACCCTGCGCGGCGGCGGTGGGGACGACACCTATGTCCTCAGCGCCTATTCCTGGGCCACGATCAGCGAAACCTGGAACGGCGGCCACGACACGGTGAAGTCGCACACCGACACCACCCTGGCCGCCTACGTCGAGGACCTGGTGATGCTGGGCAGCGATGGCATCTCGGGAACCGGCAACAGCTCGGCCAACCGCATCACCGGCAACAGCTCGAACAACACGCTCGATGGCCGCGCCGGCAGCGACACGCTGATCGGCGGCGCCGGCAACGACGTCTACATCGTCGACCGGGCCACCGATGTGGTGACCGAAGGCGTTGGCGGCGGCTATGACGAGGTGCACAGCAGCAGCAGTTTCACGCTGGGCGCCAACATCGAGCGACTCGCGCTGACAGGCAGCGCATCGGTCCACGCCACCGGCAACGCCGGCAGCAATGACCTGTTCGGCAACAGTGGCAACAACCGGCTTGACGGCGCCGCCGGAACCGACTTCATGGCAGGCGGCCTGGGCAATGACACCTATGTGGTCGACAACCTCAAGGATGTGGTCAGCGAGGAGTTCGACTCCGGCACCGACACCGTCCTGAGCAGCGTCTCGTGGACCGTGGGCTACAGCATCGAGAACGTCACCTTGACCGGCAGCGCTGCCGTCCATATCACCGAGACGCTGTCCTACTCGGAGAACAACCGCCTGACCGGCAACAGCGGCGCCAACACGCTGACCGCCCGCTACGGCGACGACACGCTCAACGGTGGTGCAGGCGCAGACACCTTGCGCGGGGGCGATGGCCGCGACCGCTTCGACTTCAGCCACCTGGACGCGGCCGATGTGCTCGCCGACTTCAACGGAAGCCTCGACCTCATGGCCTTCGACGCCCTGGCGCTGCAACTGGGCGACGCTGACCGGGTCATCGACGGCGCCGTCAGCCAGTCCCATGCTGGACAGCACGGGTCGGACGCCGAACTGGTGATTGCCGAACAGGCCATTGGCGGCAGCATCACGGCCGCGTCGGTGGCTGCCGCGATCGGCTCAGCCACCGACAGCTATGCCGTCGGCGACTCCGCGCTGTTCGTCGTGCACAACAGCAGCGACAGCGCGGTCTACCTGTTCCGCTCCGCCGGCAACGACGCCGCCGTCAGCACCAGCGAGCTCACGCGGCTGGTCTGGCTGGAGGGCCACTTCAATCCCTTGCGGATCGACGACTTCCAGTTCATCGGCGGCTGAGGCCGCCGCCCGGACCGATCAGCTCGCCGAGGCGGCCGAGGCGGCCACGGGCGCGCTGGCCGGAGCACTGGCGGGTGCACTCGCCGGGGCACTGGCGCCCTCGGGCGCGTGAATGGCCTCGGAGCCGTGCTTCTCGCCGCTCATGTCGAGCTTGTCGCCGCCCTTCATGATGATGAACATGGCCAGGCCGGCAAAGACGATGAAGCCCAGAGCGATCTTCCACATGGTGACTGTCTCCTGAAGGAAAAGGGGGAATGGTGGGATTGTGGCGGCCGCGGCTGACGCGACCCCTTCACTGAATGGACAAGGCCCGCCGGAGAGGCGGGCCTTGAGGATGGGTGAGGTGCAAAGCCGCCAGGCGGCCTCGCACCGTGCCGGGCATCAGTCGCCGGCGTAGATGTCCACGTCCTTGGTTTCCTTGACGAACAGCATGCCGACGACGAAGGTCATCGTGGCGATGATGATCGGGTACCACAGGCCGTTGTACATGTTGCCGGTCTGCGCCACGATCGCGAAGGCGGTGGTGGGCAGCAGGCCGCCGAACCAGCCGTTGCCGATGTGGTACGGCAGGCTCATCGAGGTGTAGCGGATGCGGGTCGGGAACATCTCGACCAGCATCGCGGCGATCGGGCCATAGACCATGGTGACGTAGATCACCAGGATGGTCAGGATGCCGACGATCTTCACCTTGTCGAGCTTGGCCGGATCGGCCTTGGTCGGGTAGCCGGCGTCCTTCAGCGCAGCGCCCAGGCCCGCCTTCATCGCGGCGGCCTTGGCAGCCACGGTGGCGGCCTTGGCGTCCTTCTCGAAGGCGGCGACGGTGTCGGCGGCCTTCTTGATGTCCTCTTCCTTGGCGGCCGCGGCCTTCAGGTCCTCCAGCTTCTTGGCAGCGGCGGCCTTGGCGGCGGCGATGTCCTCGTCGCTGACCTTGGTGGCGCTGTAGCTGCTGACCACCTTGTCACCGACCTTGATCACGGCCGTGGTGCCTGCCGGAGCGGCCACGTTCTCGTAGCTCACCGAACCCGCCGCCAGCTGCTGCTTGGCGATGTCGCAGGAGCTGGTGAACTTGACCGTGCCGGTCGGGTTGAACTGGAACGAGCACTCGGCCGGATCGGCTTCCACCACCACCTTGTTCGCTGCCTGGGCCTTGGCGAGGTCGGGGTTGGCGGCCTCGGTCAGCGCCTTGAACAGCGGGAAGTAGGTCAGCGCAGCGATCAGGCAGCCGGCCATGATGATCGGCTTGCGGCCGATCTTGTCCGACAGCGTGCCGAAGACCACGAAGAAGGGCGTACCGATGATCAGCGACGCAGCCACCAGGATGTTGGCGGTGGCGCCGTCGACCTTCAGGGCCTGCGTCAGGAAGAACAGGGCGTAGAACTGGCCCGTGTACCAGACCACGGCCTGGCCGGCGGTCAGGCCGATCAGCGCCAGGATCACGATCTTCAGGTTCTTCCACTGGCCGAAGGACTCGGTCAGCGGCGCCTTGGAGGTCTTGCCCTCTTCCTTCATCTTCTTGAAGGCGGGCGACTCGTTCATGCTCAGGCGGATCCACACCGAGATGCCCAGCAGCACGATCGAGACGATGAACGGCACGCGCCAGCCCCACTGGGCGAAGGCTTCCTCACCGGTGAAGGTGCGGGTGCCCAGGATCACCATCAGCGACAGGAACAGGCCCAGCGTCGCGGTGGTCTGGATCCAGGCGGTGTAGGCACCGCGCTTGCCGTGCGGCGAGTGCTCGGCCACGTAGGTGGCGGCGCCACCGTACTCACCGCCCAGGGCCAGGCCTTGCAGCAGGCGCAGCACGATCAGGATCACCGGAGCGGCGACGCCGATCGAGGCGTAGGTGGGCAGGATGCCGACGATGAAGGTCGACAGGCCCATGATCAGGATGGTCACCAAGAAGGTGTACTTGCGGCCGATCATGTCGCCCAGGCGGCCGAACACCAGCGCGCCGAACGGACGCACGATGAAGCCCGCGGCAAAGGCCAGCAGCGCGAAGATGAAGGCCGAAGTCGGGTCCAGGCCCGCAAAGAACTGCTTCGCGATGATCGCCGCGAGCGAGCCGTAGAGGTAGAAGTCGTACCACTCGAACACCGTGCCGAGCGAGGAGGCGAAGATGACCTTCTTCTCCTCGGCGGTCATGGGCGCATTCGACGCCGTTGCCATAGTTGCTGTCTCCTGTAGATGAAGCGGCGAGCCACCGTACTGTCTGTGGCCCGTGGGAGGCGACTGTGTTCAGGGCGCCTGACCGTGGTCTGACGCGTGGCTGAATGAAAGCTGACAAGATCAGCAGCAACCCGGACTCATCGTTTCATCCAGTGAGATGGAAACGGTTTGTACGGGAAAATCCCGACCTGCGGGCTCAGGTTCGCGGCGCGCTGGCGACCTCGGCCAGCAGGTCCTCGCGCAGCATCGGCAGCGCGTCGACGCCCCAGTAGAGCCGGCCGTCCACCTCCACGGTGGGCACCCCGAACAAACCACGCGCCAGCGCCGCGTCGGTCAGCGCGCGCAGCTCCGCCTTGACCTCCTCGCCCTGCGGATCGCGGCAGGGGGCCAGGTCGTCCTGCAACTGGCGCAGGCGCTCGGGCTGGTTGGGATCGGCACCGTCCGCGCACCAGGCGTGGCGAAACAGCGCCTCGACGACGCGCCGCCCCGGCATCTGCCCGGCAGGCACGCAGGCCAGGCCCAGGCGCATCAAGGCCAGCGGATTGAACGGATGTGGCTGTGGCAGTTGCAGCGGCACCCCGTGCTGACGCGCCAGCCAAGCCACCTGGCGGTAGGTCCACTCGCGCTTGCCGGGGATCTCTGCCGGCCCTTTGTGCCCATGCGCCTTGAGCAGGCCGGCAAACAGCAGCGGGCGGTACTCCACCGCGTGCGAGAGGCCCTGCAGCGCCTGGGGCAGCGCCTGAAAGGCCAGCCAGGCGTAGGGCGAGACCACGTCATAGTGAAAGACCAGTGCCTTCATGGCCGGCAGCTCACTCGTTGTGGACCCGCGCACGCCGACCCGGCAGCAGCATCCAGACGTCCATGCGCTGTTCGTCGCTCATCGTCGACCAGGCGGCAATCTCCTGCAGCGTGCGGTGGCAGCCCTGGCACCAGCCGGTGTCGGGGTCGGTACGGCAGATGCTGATGCACGGCGAGGGCACGCCGCCGGCGGGACTGTGCGAGGTCTGAGGGGCCGTGGGCTGGTTCATGGTCACGCTCCTGTTCAGCGGGCCTGCACGACGTCGGCCACCGGCGCGGCGGTCAGCCGCTCGAGGTCGGCAAAGCTCAGCCGGAAGACCCCGTTGGGATGGCCGGCGGCCGCCCAGATCTCGTCGAAGCGGGCCAGATCGGCATCGATCAGCGTGACCGGCTCGCTGGCGTGGCCCACTGGCGAGACGCCACCGATCGAGTAACCGGTGCGCGCCTTGACGAAGTCGGCGTCGGCACGGCCGATCGGTCCGACCAGCGCCGTCACCTTCTTCTCGTCGACGCGCCGGTCGCCCGAGGTGATGACCAGCACCGCCGCGTCGTCGGCCTTGCGTCGGAAGACCACGCTCTTGGCGATCTGGCCCACGGTCACGCCCAACGCGTCGGCCGCCTCCTGGGCGGTGCGCGCGGGCACGCTCAGCCACTGTGGGGCATGCGGGTGCCCGCGCTCGGTCAGCAGCCGGGTGACGGCGGCAAAAGCCTGGTGCGGGGCGTCCTGCGGGGAAGTGTCGTCGGCCATGGCGGCGATTGTCGCCAAGTTCGCGACACCCCCGCTCAGGCGGTGGCGATCGCGCCGCGGCGCAGCTGGTCGCGCTCCAGGCTCTCGAACAAGGCCTTGAAGTTGCCCTCGCCAAAGCCCTCGTCCTGCTTGCGCTGGATGAACTCGAAGAACACCGGGCCCAGCATCGGCTGGCTGAAGATCTGCAGCAGCAGGCGCGGCTGGCCGCCGGCGGTGGAGCCGTCGAGCAGGATGCCGCGGGTCTGCAGCTCGGCCACCGGCTCGCCATGGCCGGGCAGGCGCTCCTCGAGCATCTCGTAGTAGGCGTCGTTGGGCGCGGTCATCAGCGGGATGCCGGCCAGCTGCAGCTTGTCAACCGAGGCGATCAGGTCGTCGGTGAGCAGGGCCACGTGCTGGATGCCCTCGCCGTTGAACTGCATCAGGAACTCCTCGATCTGGCCGCCACCCTGCTTGGACTCCTCATTGAGCGGGATGCGGATCAGGCCGTCGGGCGCGGTCATCGCGCGGCTGGTCAGGCCGGTGTACTCGCCCTGGATGTCGAAGTAGCGGATCTCGCGGAAGCCGAACAGCTTCTCGTAGAACGCGCCCCAGTGCGCCATGCGGCCGCGGTAGACGTTGTGCGTCAGATGGTCAACCACGGTGAACCCGTGGCCCACGGGGTGCCGGTTCGCCGGGTCGGCGTAGGCGGGCAGGAACTCGAAGTCGATGTCGTAGATGGACTTGCCGTCCTCAAACCGGTCGATCAGGTATAGCGGCGCACCGCCAATGCCCTTGACCGCCGGCAGACGCAGCTCCATCGGGCCGGTGGGGATCTCCACCGGTTGCGCGCCGCGCTCCAGCGCCAGCGCATAGGCCTTGTGCGAGTCCTTGACGCGGAAGGCCAGGCCGCAGGCCGACGGACCGTGCTCGGCGGCGAAGTACGCCGCCTGGCTCTTCGGCTCGCGGTTGACGATGAAGTTGATGCCGCCCTGGCGGTACAGCAGCACGTCTTTCGAGCGGTGACGGGCAACGAGCGAGAAGCCCATGGCCTCGAACAGCGGCTCCAGGACATTGGGGATCGGGGATGCGAACTCGACGAACTCGAACCCCATCAGACCCATGGGGTTGTCAAACAGATCAGCCATGTGCGGCTCCTGCAGAAAGAAACGATGAACACAGGCTCCGGGCGCGGCAGGCGGCCAGGCCAGGGGCAATCAGCGCGTTTCGCAGGTTCCAGGCGGCGAGCAGGGCACGCCCCGCACGCTGCGTGCGAGGTGATCACCGATCACACCCTGGAAGACGGAGGACGTCATGGCCGGCATCGTAGCCGCGCCGCCTTGGCAGCGCCAGTGGCGAAAGCGCTTAAGCGGCATCAAGGGTATTCCCGGACGGTTCTGACTTGCATCAAGGGACGCCGGAAATTACATTGACCGACCGGTCGGTCGAATAACTCGATCCGGCCCCCACCGGAGATCCCCCGCATGTACACCCAAGCCATGGACACCATGGGCAAGGACGGCGAAGGCGCCGCCGGCAAGCCCGTGCGCTCGGCCGAGGAGATGCACCTGGAACAGCGCTTCGAGGCCCGCATCGACGACGGCGGCTTCATCGAGGCCAAGGACTGGATGCCCGAGCACTACCGCAAGACGCTCACCCGCCAGATCAGCCAGCACGCCCACAGCGAGATCGTCGGCATGCTGCCCGAGGGCAACTGGGTGACGCGCGCGCCCACGCTCAAGCGCAAGGCCATCCTGCTGGCCAAGATCCAGGATGAGGGCGGCCACGGTCTGTACCTGTACGCCGCCGCCGAGACCCTGGGCACCAGCCGCGACCAGTTGCTGGGCGCGCTGCACAGCGGCAAGGCCAAGTACAGCAGCATCTTCAACTACCCGACGCTGACCTGGGCCGATGTGGGCGTGATCGGCTGGCTGGTCGACGGCGCGGCCATCATGAACCAGGTGCCGCTGTGCCGCTGCTCCTACGCGCCCTATGCGCGGGCGATGGTGCGCATCTGCCGCGAGGAAAGCTTCCACCAGCGCCAGGGCTACGACGCGCTGCTGGTGATGATGCAGCAGGGCACGCCCGAGCAGCGGGCCATGGTGCAGGACGCGGTGAACCGCTGGTGGTGGCCCTGCCTGATGATGTTCGGCCCGCCCGACGCCGAGAGCGTGCACAGCGTGCAGAGCATGCGCTGGGGCATCAAGCGCATCAGCAACGACGACCTGCGCCAGAAGTTCGTCGACGCCACCGTGCAGCAGGCCGAGGTGCTGGGTGTGACGCTGCCCGACCCTGAACTGACCTGGAACGAGTCGCGTGGCCACTGGGACTTCGGCCCCATCGACTGGGCCGAGTTCTGGCGCGTGGTGGGCGGCGACGGCCCCTGCAACCGCGAGCGCCTGGGCATGCGCGTGAAGGCCTGGAACGACGGGGCCTGGGTGCGCGAAGCCGCCCTCGCCCATGCCCGCAAGCAAGCAACCAAGCAGGAGGCCGCATGAGCGCCGACAACACATCGAAGGAATGGCCGCTGTGGGAGGTGTTCGTCCGCAGCAAGGCGGGCCTGGACCACAAGCACTGCGGCAGCCTGCATGCCGCCGATGCCCAGATGGCGATCCAGATGGCGCGCGATGTTTACACCCGGCGCCAGGAAGGCACCAGCGTCTGGGTGGTGCTGTCCAGCCAGATCGTCGCCAGCGACCCGGGCGACAAGGACATGTTCTTCGACCCGATGGAGGACAAGGTCTACCGGCATCCGACCTTCTACAAGCTGCCGGCCTCCGTGGACCACATGTGATGACCGCGCCCTCCGTCACCCCGAGCCGCGCCCCTGCGGTGCGCTACCTGCTGCGCCTGGCCGACCTGTGCCTGATCCACGCCCAGCGCCTGGGCGAGTGGTGCGGCCACGCGCCCATCCTCGAAGAGGACATTGCGCTGACCAACCTGTCGCTGGACCTGATCGGCCAGGCCCGCGCGCTCTACACCCATGCCGGCCGCCTGGGCGCCGCCGACACCGGCGGCCAGTCGCTGGACGAGGACCAGCTGGCCTTCCTTCGCGAGGAGCGCGACTACCTGAACCCCACGCTGGTCGAGCTGCCGCACAGCGCCGACGGCAGCCCGCGCGGCGAGCGCGACTTCGCCATCACCACGCTGCGCAACGCGCTGGTCGCCACCTGGCTGCGCCTGGCCTGGGAGCGGCTGATGAACTCCAGCGACGAGGAGGTCGCCGCGATCGCCGCCAAGGCGCTGAAGGAAGCGCGCTACCACCAGCAGCACTCGGCCGACTGGGTGGTGCGCCTGGGTGACGGCACAGCAGAGTCGGCGCGCCGCATGCAGAACGCGGTGGAGCAGCTGTGGCGCTTCGTGCCCGAGCTGTTCGAGGACGACGAGGTCGACGCCCACGCCGCCGCCACCGGCCTGGGCCCGGCCGCCTCGTCGCTGAAGGAGTCCTTCGACGCCGAGATCGCCGAGCTGCTGGCCGAGGCGCAGCTGAAGGCGCCCGCCGACAGCGTATTCCGCAGCACCGGCCGGCGCGGCGTGCACAGCGAGCACCTGGGCTTCATCCTGGCGGAGATGCAGCATCTGCAGCGCGCCTATCCCGGCGGTGCCTGGTGAACACTGACACGGCCCAGCGCATCAGCGCGGCCTGGACCGTGCTCCAGTCCGTTCCCGACCCCGAGGTCCCCGCCATCTCGGTGTGCGAGCTGGGCATCGTGCGGGAAGTGCAGCAGGCCGACGACGGCGCGCTGGAGGTGGTGCTGACGCCCACCTACTCCGGCTGTCCCGCCACCGAGGTGATCGAGCGCAGCGTGCTGGACGCGCTGGACGCTGCGCAACTCGGCCCGGCCCGTGCGCTCACCCGCCGCCATCCCGCCTGGACCACCGACTGGATCAGCGACGAGGGCCGGCGCAAGCTGCGCGAATACGGCATCGCGCCGCCCGGCCGCACCACGCCCGCCGACACCGCACCGATCCGCATCGTGCGCCGCCAGCGCGAAGCCAGCGTGGCCTGCCCGCGCTGCGACAGCGCACAGACCGAGCGGCTCTCAGCCTTCGGCTCCACCGCCTGCAAGGCGCTCTACCGCTGCCTGGCCTGCCGCGAACCCTTCGAGCACTTCAAGCCGATCTGAACCTGGAATCGTCCCGATGAGCACCCCCCTCTTCCACCCGCTGCGCGTGCGCGCGATCGAGCCCGACACCGCCGAGGCGGTGATCGTCAGCTTCGACGTGCCGCCCGAGCTGCGCGAGACCTTTGCCTTCACCCAGGGCCAGTACCTGACGCTGCGCGCCACCGTCGACGGCGAGGACCTGCGCCGCTCGTACTCGATCTGCGCCGGTGTCGACGACGGTGAGCTGCGCGTGGGCGTGCGCCAGGTGAAGGGCGGCCGTTTTTCCAACTGGGTCAACCAGCAGCTCAAGGTGGGCGACGCAGTGCAGGTGATGGCGCCGCAGGGCCGCTTCTTCGTGCAGCTGCAGCCCCAGGCGCGTCGGCACTTTGTGGGCATCGCCGGTGGCAGCGGCATCACGCCGATCCTGTCGATCATGAAGACGGTGCTGGCGCGCGAGCCGCTGAGCCGCTTCACGCTGCTGTATGCCAACCGCGCGCTGGCCTCGACGATGTTCAAGGAAGAGATCGAGGACCTGAAGAACCAGTACCTCACCCGCGTGGTGCTGCACCATGTGTTCAGCGACGAGCCCACCGAGTCGCCGATCAACCACGGCCTGATGAACCGCGACAAGCTCGGCGAGTTCCTGAGCACGCTGGTGCCGGCCGCCACGATCGACCACGCCTTCGTCTGCGGACCCTTCCAGATGAACGACGAGGCCGAGGCCGCGCTGAAGGCCGCGGGCGTGCCCGCCGAGGGCATCCACATCGAGCGCTTCGGTGTGCCGCAGGACAAGAAGGTGGACGCCATCGTCCACCAGGCCCAGCCGGGCGACGCCGAGTCGGCGCGCGTGACCATCGTGCGCGACGGCCTGAAGCGCGAGATCGCCTTCCACAAGGACCAGCCCAGCATCCTGGACGCCGCCAGCGCCGCCGGCCTGGAGGTGCCGTTCTCCTGCACCTCGGGTGTGTGCGGCACCTGCCGCGCCAAGGTGCTGGAAGGCCAGGTGCGCATGGAGCGCAACTTCGCGCTGGAAGCCGCCGACGTGGCTGCCGGCTTCGTGCTGTGCTGCCAGGCGCACCCGCTCACGGAACGTGTCCTGCTGAGCTTCGACGAAAAGTGATGATGCAACTCCAGTCCTACATCGCCGGCCGCTGGGTCGGCCGCGAGGCCGCGCAGACGCTGCGCAGCGCCATCAACGGCCAGCCGGTCGCCACCACCCACGCCGAGGCGATCGACTTCGCCGAGGCGGTGCACCACGCGCGCACCGTCGGCGTGGCGAACCTGCTGAAGCTCGACTTCCAGCGGCGCGCTGCCATCCTGAAGGCGCTGGCCAAGTACTTGAACGAGCGCAAGGAGCAGCTCTACGCGGTGTCGGCCCACACTGGCGCCACCCGCGCCGACAGCTGGATCGACATCGAGGGCGGCACCGGCACGCTGTTCGCGTATGCCAGCAGCGGCAGCAACGAGCTGCCCTCGGGCAATGTCTGGCACGAGGGTCCGGCGATGCCGCTGGGCAAGCAGGGCCAGTTCGCCGGCACCCACATCCTGGTGCCGCGCCGCGGCCTGGCGGTGCACATCAACGCCTTCAACTTCCCCATCTGGGGCCTGCTGGAAAAGTTCGCGCCCAGCTTCCTGGCCGGCATGCCCTGCATCGGCAAGCCCGCCAGCGCCACCAGCTACCTGACCGAGGCGGCGATGCGGCTGATCGTCGAGAGCGGCCTGCTGCCCGAGGGCGCGCTGCAGCTGGTGATCGGCGCCACCGGCGACCTGCTCGACCGCCTGGACGGCCGTGACGTGGTCACCTTCACCGGTTCGGCCGACACCGCGGCCAAGCTGCGCGTGCATCGCAATGTGATTGCGAAGAGCATTCCCTTCAACGCCGAGGCCGACTCGCTGAACTGCTCGATCCTGGCGCCTGATGCGCTGCCCGGCTCGCCTGAGTTCGACCTCTTCGTCAAGGAAGTGGCGCGCGAGATGTCGGCCAAGGCCGGGCAGAAGTGCACCGCCATCCGCCGCGTCATCGTGCCGCGCGCGCAGCTGGACGCCGTGGCCAGCGCGCTGCGCGAGCGTCTGGCCAAGGTGGTGGTGGGCGATCCGGCGGTCGACGGCGTCAAGATGGGCGCGCTG
>JAFLDI010000420.1 GCA_017302485.1 Burkholderiales bacterium
CGCCCGGAGCCGACGCGCATTTCACCGCGCTGTACCAGGACCTGCGTCGCCTTGCGCGGTCGCGCCTGCGCCGCAGCGAAGGTGTCACGCTGTTGGACACCACATCCCTGGTCCACGAGGCCTGGCTGCGGCTGCGTGGTCTGGATGCCGCCGGCCTGCCCGGTGGCGAGGGTCAGTTCCTGGCTTACGCCTCGCGCGTGATGCGCCTGGTGGTGATTGATTTCGTGCGGCAACGCCACGCCGAGCGCCGCGGCGGTGACCAGTTGCACATCACGCTCAGCACCGAGGTCGCAGACGGCCTGGCCGTGTCCGATGAGCAGGTGCTGGACATCCATGAGGCCCTGGAAGCCCTGGCCCAGGTGGACGAGCGCCTGGTGCGCATCGTCGAGATGCGCTGCTTCGGCGGGCTGGACGAGCGGTCGATCGCGCAGGCGCTGGGCGTCACCGACCGCACCGTGCGGCGCGACTGGCACAAGGCCCGCCTGCTGCTGAAGGCGCAGTTGCAGGCCTGATCGCCCACCATGGCGCTGTCGCCCGGCGAACTGCAGCGTCTGTCGGATTGGCTGGACGAGCTGCTCGACCTGCCCGAGGGCGAGGCGCGTGAGCAGCGGCTGGCCACGATCGGCCAGACCGACCCCGCGCTTCGCGACCGTCTCTCCGGCCTGCTGTCTCAGGCCGCCGAAGGGTCTGACGACGCCCTGGACGCGCTGCCCGGTCTGGCCCGGGCGCTGGGGGATCGACAGGGCACCGGGCCCTCCGGCGGCCAGCGCATCGGCCCCTATGCGCTTCTGCGACCGCTGGGCGAAGGGGGCATGGGCAGCGTCTGGCTGGCGCGGCGGGTGGAGGGCGAACTGCGCCGCGAGGTGGCCCTCAAGCTGCCCCGTCTGGCGGGCGCGCCGGGCTCGTTCGCCCGGCGCTTCGAGCGCGAGCGCGACATCCTCTCGGCGCTGGAGCACCCGCTGATCGCCCGCCTCTACGAGGCCGGCAGCGCCCCGCAGCCCGGGGGCGGCGAGCAGCCCTGGCTGGCCATGGAGTTCGTCGATGGTCGTCCCCTGGGTGACTACTGCGACAGCGCGCGCATGGATCTGCGGGCCCGCGTGCAGCTGTTCCTGCAGGTCCTGCAGGCGGTGCAGTTCGCCCATGGCCGGCTGGTGGTGCACCGCGACCTCAAACCCGGCAACATCCTGGTGACGGCCACGGGTCAGGTGCGGCTGCTGGATTTCGGCGTCGCCAAGCTGCTGGACGCAGCGGGCGACGATGCGACGGAGCTGGCCGCCGCCCCCATGACGCCGATGTATGCCTCGCCGGAGCAGGTGGCGCGCCGTCCGGTGGGCATCGCCTCGGACATCTACTCACTGGGCGTGGTGCTCTACGAGCTGCTGACGGGGCGGCACCCCTATCGGCTGGCACGTGACACCCGGGGCGCCCTGGAGCAGGCCATCCTCGATGCCGACCTGACCCGCCCCAGCCGCAGCACACCAGACGCCCAGGCGGCCGCCCGCCGCGGCTGCGTGCCGGACGGCCTGCGGCGTCAGCTGCGGGGCGACCTCGACACCATCGTGCTGCGCGCCATGGGACCGACACCCGAGCAACGCTATGCCACCGCACAAGCCCTGGAGGACGATCTGCGCCGCTGGCTGGCGCACGAGCCGGTGCGCGCCCACCCCGACAGCTGGCACTACCGGCTGGGCAAGTTCTGCCGGCGCCACGCCTTGCCGCTGGGGGCGGCCGGCGTGGCCACCCTGGGACTGGTGCTGGGCCTGGCCCTGGCACTGGACCAGGCCCGCTGGGCCGAGCGTGAGGCCCGGCGCACGCAAGCCGTGCAGGACTTCCTGATCGGCATGGTGCGCGATGTCGGTCCGGGCCGCGCTCAGGGCCGGCCTCTGACCGTGGCCGAACTGCTGGAGCATGGCGAGCGCAGACTTGCGCGCCAGCTCGGCGGCGAGCCCGAGCTGCGGGCGGCGATCACCGATGCACTGATCGAGTTGCACCTCGAAACCAGCGACGGCAGGCGCAGTGTCGCGCTGGCCGAGCAGCGTCTGGCCTTGGCAGTGGCACAGAGTGGCGAGGGCAGTCTGGCCCATGGCGACGCCTTGCTGCTGCTCGGTCGTGCGCAGGTGGTGCAAGGCCGCTACGAGCCCGCGCTGGATACATTGGCCCGGGCCCGCCAGATCTTCCTGGCGCACCCGGGTCAGCGCGAGGACGGGCTGCTCAGCGTCGACAACCGCAGCGCCGGCGCGCTCAATGCGCTGTTGCGGCATGACGAGGCGATTGCGCTGCTGCGCCAGCTGATCCCCCGGCTGCAGGCCCGCTGGCCAGGGACACACTGGGACGAGGTCAATGCACGCTTCATGCTGGCCACCGCACTGGCCTCAGAGGGCCGGCGCGAAGAGGCCCTGCGCCTGGTGAGCGATCTTGAGCCGGTGCTGGCCCGCGGCTGGCCCGAACAGGGCTTCGGCCTGGCGGCCATGCAGGCCAACCTGGGCTATGTCCTGTGGCGCCAGCGGGCCTTCGACCAGGCGGCCACTGCCCTGCAGGGTGCGATGGCAGAGATGGACCGCCTGCTCGGTCCGGTCAACAGCCCGGCGGTCGATGCCGGCCGCACGCTGGGCATGGTCCAGCTTGATGCCGGCCGCTACGACCGGGCCGGTGCGGTGCTCGAGGCCAACCTGGAGCGCTCGCGCGCGATGCACGGCCCGCAGGATGCCGAGTTCGCTCTCAACCTGAGCTTCGCCGTGCTGTCGCGCCTGCGCCTGATGCGCCTGGACGAGGCCGAGGCGGCGGCACGCGAGCCGATCGCTATCATCGGCCTGGGCTGTCGCGTGCCCGGTGGCGGCAATGATGCACAGAGTTTCTGGGCTCTGATGCGCGATGGTGTCGACGCCATCGGCCCACTGCCAGCGGACCGATGGAACGTCGAGGCCACCTACGACCCAGACCCCGACGCCGTTGGCCGCATCGCCACGCACGGTGGTGGCTTCCTTAGTGACGTGCGCGGCTTCGATCAGGCACTTTTCGGCATCACGCGCCGAGAGGCGCAGGGTATGGACCCGCAGCAGCGCTTGCTGCTCGAGGTTGCTTGGGAGGCGCTCGAGAACGCCGGCCAGGCTCCTGATCGGCTGGAGCACACGCCCACTGGCGTGTACCTAGGCATGGCGGGCTGCGATTACGCATTTCTCCAATTGCAGACACGCGACCCGCAACTGCTCGACGCGCATTTTGCCTCGGGCATGGCGCACAGCGTCGCCTCCGGGCGCCTCTCGTACCTGCTTGGCCTGCAGGGACCGGCTGTAACCATCGACACCGCCTGCTCGTCTTCGTTGACGGCGATCCATCTTGCTTGCCAGAGCCTGCGCACCGG
>JAFLDI010000421.1 GCA_017302485.1 Burkholderiales bacterium
GGCGCCGGCCACAGGCCCGGGCCATGCACGGCCTGCGGCGGCAGCGCGGCAGTGTCCACCGCCTGCGCGTCCAGGCCCAGGCGCTGAGCCGCGCCCAGGTGCAGCCGGCCGCACAACACCAGCACCGGGTGACCGCGCTGCTGCAGCCTCTGGGCCAGGCCCAGCAGCGGGTGCACATCACCCGCCGAGCCATGGCACAGGACCAGGATCGGCGACATGCTCATCCGGGCGGCGAGGCGCTCAGCGCCGCAGCAGCGCCAGACCCTTGAGGTACTCGCCCTCCGGGAAGCACAGCGTGGTGGGGTGGTCGCTCGAGGCTTCCAGGCGCTGCAGCAGGTAGGCATCGACACCGGCGTCCAGGCCGGCACCGGCGACGATCTTGTGGAACAGTTCGGCACCAATGCCACCCGAGCAGCTGAAGGTCAGCAGCAGGCCGCCGGGCCTGAGCAGCTTCAGACCCAGGCGGTTGATGTCCTTGTAGGCACGGCTGGCGCGGTCGGCATGGGCGGCGCTGGGGGCGAACTTGGGCGGGTCGAGCACGATGGCATCGAACTGCCGACCGTCCTTGAGCAGTTGGCGCAGCGTGCCGTTGACATCGGCGTCCAGCGCGGTGTGCCGGGCCGGGTCGAAGCCGTTGAGCGTGACATGGGCGCTGGCACGGGCCAGCGCCGGACCGGATGAATCGACGCTGATCACCTCGGTCGCGCCACCCGCCAGGGCCGCCACGCTGAAGCCGCCGGTGTAGCTGTAGCAGTTGAGCACGCTTCTGAGCCCGAACTGCCGCACCAGCCGGGCGAACAGCGCACGGTTCTCGCGTTGGTCCAGGTAGTAGCCGGTCTTGTGGCCTTCCTCCACGTCCACCGTCAGGCGGATCGCGTGCTCCTGCAGCGTGACAGTGGTGCTGCCCTCGCCGCGCAGCCAGCCCTTGGCCGGCGGCAGACCCTCCATCTGGCGCACGCCCGAGTCGCTGCGCTCGAACAGACGCTGACAGCCGGTGGCCTGCAGCAGCGCGTCGGCGATTGGGCCCTTCCAGCGCTCGGTGCCGGCGCTGAGGAACTGCACGCTGAGGATGTCGTCATAGCGGTCGACGATGAGGCCCGGCAGGCCGTCGGCCTCGCCGTGCACCAGTCGCACGCCATTGCTCTGGATGGCCAGGCGCTGGCGCATGGCCACTGCGGCCTGGACGCGGCGCAGGAAGAAGTCAGCGTCAATGCGCTCGGCCTCCTCGAAGCTCCAGGCCCGCACGCGGATCATCGAGCTGGGACTGAAGGCCGCCCAGGCCAGGAAGCGGCCGTCATCGGCCTCGACGCGCACGGTCTCACCGGGGTCGGCCTTGCCCTTGGCCACGCTGCCGGCGAACACCCAGGGGTGCTGGCGCAGCAGAGAACGCTCCTTGCCTTCTCGCAAACGGATCACTTTCATGCGCCGATTGTCGCCCGCGGCGCGGACAATGGCGCGGCGCGCAGGTGCGCGCGTGCCCTCCACCCGGGAGTCGCCATGTTGCTGAGAACCACGGTTGTGCTGGCCCTGGCCTGGGCCGCAGCGGGTGTTCGAGCCACCACCGAACTGGTGATCGCCACGGTGAACAACGGGCACATGATCGAGATGCAGAAGCTCTCGCCCCAGTTCGAGCGCGAGCACCCGGACATCCGCCTGAAGTGGGTCACGCTGGACGAGGGCGAACTGCGCGAGCGCGTCAGCGCCGACATTGCGCGCAAGGGCGGCCGCTACGACGTCATGACGATCGGCATGTTCGAGACACCGATCTGGGCACGCAAGGGCTGGCTGCAGCCCATCGCCACCGATGCCGCCTACGACGTGGACGACCTGCTGCCCGCGGTGCGTGGCGGGCTCAGCGTGGGCGGCAAGCTCTACGCTGCACCCTTCTACGGCGAAGGCTCGATGCTGATGTACCGGCAGGACCTCGCCAAACAGGCTGGCGTGGACCTGCCCGACCGCCCGACCTGGGCCCAGGTGAAGGACCTGGCAGCGCGTGTGCATGACCCCAAGCGCGGCGTCTACGGCATCTGCCTGCGCGGCAAGCCGGGCTGGGGCGAGAACATGGCCCTGCTCAGCACCCTGGTCAACACCCACGGCGGCCAGTGGTTCGACATGGCCTGGCGGCCCCAGATCGACACCGCTCCCTGGCACGAGGCGATCGGCCTGTATGCCGAGCTGATGAAGCGCTGGGGCCCGCCGCGCCCATGGACGCTGGGCTACAACGAGCTGCTGGCGCTGTTCAGTGCCGGGCGCTGCGGCGTGTGGGTGGATGCCAGCATCGCAGCCTCGTTCGTCACCGACCCGCGGCAGTCGAAGGTGGCCAGGCAAGTGGCCTTCGCGATGGCGCCCACAGCCTCCACGACCAAGGGCGCGGGCTGGCTGTGGAGCTGGAACCTGGCCGTCCCGGCGGGCTCGGACAAGGTGGAGCAGGCGATGCGTTTCGTGACCTGGGCCACCAGCAAGGACTATGTGCAGCGGGTGGCACGCAGCCGCGGCTGGGCCCATGTGCCCACCGGCACCCGGCGCAGCACCTACGCCCGTCCCGAGTTCCGGCAGGCGGCTCGTTTTGCCAACGCGGAGCTCGCCGCGATCGAGCTGGCCAATCCGAACGATGCCACGCTGCCACGCAGTCCGTATGTGGGCGTGCAGTTCGCGTCGATCGCCGAGTTCCCGGCCATCGGCGACGAGGCTGGGCGCCAGATGGGCCTGCTGCTGGCCCACCAGGTCTCGGTGGCCGAGGCGCTGAAGGCGGCGCAGGCGGCTGCGGATCGGCAGATGTCGAAGGCCGGCTACTACCGCTGAGCGGCAACCACCCGCAGCGTGGCTGGCTGCACGCGGACCTCGATGATCCGCCCCGGCGGCACCGGCTCGCCGTCAAGCGCCAATGGCAGCGGCTCGTCGGAGCTCAGGCGCAGGTGCCGGAAGCCTTGCAGCCGGATGCGCGGGTGGTGCAGGTGCAGCCCGCTGAGCAGCAGCGGCAGCGCCAGCAGCGTGCCCAGGCGGCCCAGCGCCGCAGCGCGCACCAGCGACAGCTGCCCGTCGTCCAAGCGCGCCCCTGGCGCCACCGGCATGCCGCTGGCGTAGGTGGGCGTGTTCAGAGACGAGACGAACAGGCAGGGCCCGGACGGCCCGGGAGCGCCGTCGATCTGCAGGCGCACCGGGTAGGCGCGCAGCTCGGCCAGGGTCTGCAGCGTGGCCAGCAGGTAGCGCGGCATGCCGCGCAGCCAGCCCGGCGCCTGCAGCGCCCGTGCGCCCACCGCTGCGTCGAAGCCCACGCACAGGCTGGAGGCAAAGGGCCGCGGCGAGCCCCCATCGACCACCACCTGCCCCAGGTCGATGGGCGTGGCCGGCGCCTGCAA
>JAFLDI010000422.1 GCA_017302485.1 Burkholderiales bacterium
GAGGAGCAGGGCGATCGGGCTGAATTCGCCGACAAAACCGGGGCGCAGCACGACGGCCCGATTGGCCAGCTTTTCCGGCCAGCCCAGTGCCATCGCTGACCAGGCCACCCAGACGACGGCCGCAAAGACGCTGAAGGTCATCATCGCAAACCAGTCGAACGCATTCGCCGCGCCGCGGCGCAGGCTGAGTGCACCGGGTGTCGCGAGCAGTGCCAGCGGCGGCAGCAGCAACAGGGCCGGAATTTCACGCGGACGGTAGGCCCAGGCGAGGAGTAACAGGGTCAGAATGAAGATGCCCAGCGGCAGCAGTTGCGGCGCCTCGCGCCAGGTGCTGCGCCGCGTGGCCGGCTACAACCTCGACATCTTCCACCCGCAGAGCGAGCGGCCCTATACCGCCGACGGGCACGTCAACCTGGCGCACCTGCTGGTGGGCGCCGAGGGTACGCTGGCCTTCACGAAGAGCCTGACGCTGCGGCTGGCCCCGCTGCCGCGGCACAAGGTGCTGGGCGTCGTCAATTTCCGGCGCTTCCACGACGCCATGGCCAGCGCGCAGCACATCGTCACGCTGGGGCCGACCGCGGTGGAACTGGTCGACCGCACGATGGTCGAGCTGGCGCTCGCCAACCCAGCGTTTGCGCCCACCATGCGCACGGCCTTGATCGGTGCACCCGACGCCATCCTGGTGGTGGAATTTGCCGGAGAAGGCCGCCCCGCGCTGCTGGCACAGCGGCAGCGCCTGGTGCAGCTGATGGGGGACCTGGGCCACCCGGGCAGCGTGGTGGAGATGCCCGACGAGGCGGCGCAGAAGGCACTGTGGGAGGTGCGCAAGGCCGGCCTCAACATCATGATGAGCCTGAAGGGCGACGGCAAGCCGGTCAGCTTCATCGAGGACTGCGCGGTGCCACTGCCGCACCTGGCCGAGTACACCGACGCGCTGACCGAGGTCTTTGCGCGCCACGGCACCCGCGGCACCTGGTATGCCCATGCCAGCGTGGGCACGCTGCACGTGCGGCCCATCCTCGACATGCGACGCGACGGCGCGGCCAAGATGCGGGCCATCGCCGAGGAGGCTGCGGTCCTGGTGCGCAAGTACAAGGGCGCCTTCAGCGGCGAGCACGGCGACGGCCTGTGCCGCGGCGAGTGGATCGAGTGGCAGTTCGGCCCGGCCATCAACCAGGCCTTCCGCGCCATCAAGCAGCAGATGGACCCGGCCGGCCTCTTCAACCCGGGCAAGATCATCGACCCGCCGAAGATGGACGACGGCGCCCTCTTCCGCTTTCCGCCCGCGACGGCGCCCAAGCCTTACAAACGCATCGAGCTCAAGCCCGTGCTCGACTGGTCGGCCTGGAACGTCAACGCCGACCCGGTGACCGAAGAGACCACCGCACCCGGCACCGGCGGCGACACCACCGGCGGCCTGGCCAAGGCGGTGGAGATGTGCAACAACAACGGCCACTGCCGCAAGTTCGACGCCGGCACCATGTGCCCCAGCTACCGCGTCACGCGCGACGAGCAGCACCTGACGCGTGGCCGTGCCAACACGCTGCGGCTGGCCTTGTCGGGCCAACTCGGCCCCGACGGCTTCACCGGCGACGCCGTGCGCGAAGCGATGGAGTTGTGCGTCAGCTGCAAGGGCTGCAAGCGCGACTGCCCCACCGGCGTGGACATGGCGCGCATGAAGATCGAGTGGCTGGCGCACGACCGCAAGCGCCACGGCCACACGCTGAAGGACCGGCTGGTGGGTCAGCTGCCCGACTATGCGGCCTGGGCCAGCCGCTTCCCCTTCCTGGCCAACCTGCGCGAGACGCTGCCCGGCGCACGCAAGCTCACCGAGAAGTGGCTGGGCCTGTCGGCAAAGCGCGCACTGCCGCGCTGGCGCGCCGATACCTTCTGGCGCGCCCGCGACGAGAGCCTGTTTGCCAGCCGCGAGCAGGTGCTGGCCGCCGGGCCGAAGGCGGCGGTGCTCTTCGTCGACACCTTCAACGGCCATTTCGAGGCCGAGCACGCGCATGCCGCGGCCAAGGTGCTGAAGGCCGCGGGTTATGCCGTGCACACGGTGAGCAAGGGCGGCGGTCACTACTGTTGCGGCCGCACCTATTTCTCGGCCGGCATGGTGGACCAGGCGCGCGCCAAGGCGGCCGAGCTGATCGACGCGCTGCGGCCCTTCGCCGAGGCCGGCATCGCCATCGTCGGCCTGGAGCCCAGCTGCCTGCTGACGCTGCGCGACGAGGCGCTGGCGCTGGGCCTGGGCGAGCCGGCCCAGGTGGTGTCGAAGCAGGCGCTGCTGTTCGAGGAGTTTCTCGCCCGCGAGGCCAAGGTCGGGCGGCTGGCGCTCAAGCTCAAGGCCATCGACCGGCCGCTGCTGGTGCACGGGCACTGCCACCAGAAGGCCTTTGCTGCCGTGAGCCCCATCCTCGACGTGCTCAAGCTCATCCCGGGCGCCAAGCCGCAGCTCATCGAGAGCAGCTGCTGCGGCATGGCCGGCAGTTTCGGCTACGAGGCTAAGCACCATGCCGTGTCGATGCAGATGGCCGAGGCCGCGCTGCTGCCCGCCATCCGCGCGCAGCCCGATGCCATCGTCGTGGCCGACGGCACCAGCTGCCGCCACCAGATCGCCGACGGCGCCCAGCGGCAGGCGGTGCACGCAGCGACGCTGCTGGCGTCGCTGCTCCACTGATCCCGCGACGCTGCTGGCGTCGCTGCTCCACTGATCCGGCGACGCCGCTGGCGTCGCTGCGCAGGTCGGTACGATGGTCGCCTGACCCACGACCGGGAGGCCACCATGCGAATCGTGCAACGGATGCGGGCTGCGTGGCTGGCCGCACTGCTGGCACTGGCCGGCTGCGGCGGCGGCTTTGCGATCTATTTCGGCGATGGCGACTGGCCGGTGGCGCTGACGGTGGTGGCCCCCACGCGCATCGAGACCGGCCAGGTGGTCGACCTGCGCCCGGGCGGGCTGTCGAGCTACGGCGGCCTGCGCTTCGAATGGGACTTCGGCGACGGTGGCAGCTTCCGCTTCGAGGCCCAGCCCACCTACCCCTCCGGCCGCGCCGGGAGCTACACGGTTGTGCGGCGCGTCAGCGACGACGACGAGACGCTGAGCGCCAGCCTGCGCGTGGAGGTGGGCGCCTGGTCCAACGTCGAAGGGCGCTCCTGCACCGGGCCGGGTTTCAGCGGCTGGTGCCAGCAGCCGGCACCCGGCAGTGGTGCCGACATCGACGGCCTGTGGTTCTTCGACAGCCGCCAGGGCCTGGCGCGCGATGCCGGCGGCGGCCTCTGGCGCGCCGGTGACGGCGGCCGCAACTGGGCCTGGGTGGGGCCGACCGCGCGCGCCCGCTTTGCGCCCGACGG
>JAFLDI010000423.1 GCA_017302485.1 Burkholderiales bacterium
GACAGGGCCCAGCTGCGGGTAAAGCCAGCCTCGCCGCCGGGCTGCACGCGCAGCGTGCGCAGGCGCCCCTGGCGCACCAGGGTCAGCTCGAAGGCCTGACCCTCGCGCACCCAGGCCTGAGCCTCGTCCAGGCGACGCAGACGCCAGCCGTCGACGGCCAGCAGCTCGTCGCCGGCCGACAGGCCGGCGCGTGCGGCGGCACTGCCTTCCAGCACGCTCTTGACCAGACAGCCGGTGACGGGGCCCTCGCTGAGCTTCAGGCCCAGCGCGGCCACCCAGCCGCTGCCTTCCTGGGTGAGCTGTACGCCGGCTGCGGCCAACGCGGCCTCCAGGGGCAGGTCACCCCGCTCGTGGACCCAGGCGGCCAGGGACTGCGCCAGCTCGGCACCGCCCAGCTCGGCCACCGCGGCGAACACGGCCTCCTCGCTCAGGCCCGTGGCGACGTGACGGGCCCACAGCAGGCGCATGAGGGCGTCCAGCGACTGCCCGACCGCGCGCAGGCGCAGATCCAGCAGCAGCGCGATCAGCGAGCCCTTGGTGTAGTAGCTGACGGTGGCGTTGGGCGTGTTCTCGTCGGGGCGGTAGTACTTGTTCCAGGCGTCGAAGCTGGCCTCGGCCACGCTTTGCACGCGCCGGCCGGGGGTGGCACGCACTCCATTGATGACGCGCGACAGCAGTTTCAGGTAGCGCGGCGCATCGATCAGGCCGGTGCGCTGCAGGAACAGGTCGTCGTAGTACGAGGTGAAGCCCTCGAAGAACCACAGCAACCGAGTGTAGTTCTCGCGCTGGTAGTCATAGCGCAGGAACTCGCTCGGCTTCAGGCGTTTGACGTTCCAGGTGTGGAAGTACTCGTGGCTGATCAGGCCCAGCAGCGTGACATAGCCGTCGGTGCTGGCGGTCTGGCCGACGCGGGGCAGATCGCGGCGATTGGCGATCAGCGCCGTGCTGGCGCGGTGCTCCAGGCCGCCGTAGCCCTCGTCGACCGCCCACAGCAGGAACACATAGCGCCGGAATGGGGGCTTGCGCCGGCCGTGCCAGAAGGCGATCTGCGCGGCACACAGGCGTCTGGTGTCGGCCAGCAGGCGATCGCCATCAAAGCCGGGCCAGGCGCCTGCCACGACGAACTCGTGCAGCGCGCCGGCCACCTCGAAGTGGCCGCGCCAGAAGGCGCCCAGCTCCACCGGGTGGTCGGCCAGTTCGTCGTAGTCGGCACACAGCCAGGCCTGGCGGCGGCCGGGCAGCGGCGTCATCGCGGTGGCCACTTCCCAGCCGCGCGGCAGGGTGCCGATCTGCAGCTCGTGCGGCTCGGCCTCGCGACCGAGCACCTGCAGGCACAGGCTGGTGGGGTTGAAGAAGCCGCGCCCGTCGTCCAGCCAGGCGGTGCGCACCGAGGGGTCGAAGGCGTAGACCTCGTAGCTGATCACCAGCGCCGCACGGCCGCTGCAGTCGGCCACCCAGCGGGTCTTGTCGAGCTGGCGCAGGGGCCGCGGCTGCCCCCCTTGCCGGGCCTCAAGCCGGCTGAGGTGACGTGCGAACTCGCGCAGCATGTAGCTGCCGGGAATCCACACGGGCAGCGCCAGTTCCTGCTGCGCCTGCGGCTGCGGCACGGTCAGCGTGACGCGGTAGCGGTGGGTGCCCGGGTCGGGCAGTTCGATGCGGTAGACGATGCGGGCCATCGGTGAACGTCCTCAGGTGGCGGCGGCGGCCAGGAAGCAGCACAGCGCGGCCACCACGGTCAGCCTGAAACGCAGTGTCAGCCAATGGGCCAGCCGGGCCTGCGGGTAGAGACGGCGGTCGACCAGGTAGCAGACCACCAGCATCATGCCCACCAGCGGCAGACCGGAGAAGGCGGGCATGACCACCGCCAGGGTGCCCGCCAGCGGCGGCACGATGGACCAGCGACGCGCCTTGGGTGGCTCGCCATGTTCGTTCATCGTCAGACCCCAGTGCACGCCGCCCAGGAAGGCCAGCACGGTGGCTCCGTAGGCCGCCATGGCCAGGGCCACGAAGGCGTGGGGCTCCGGGCTGTCGATCAGCCACAACAGGGCCGCACCGAGGACAAAGGGCAGCAGGCCCAGATAGGATAATCGCGCCGCATCGGCGGGCGGCTCATGCAGCGCCAGAGCGCGGGTGGGGGCGTTCATGGCGGGCGATTGTCGCCGCGCCGCGCGACCCGTGCTTGCGCGGTGTTGACGGGCGCCGGATCAGCCCTTCTTGAGCTGCTCCGCGAGGCGCTTCTCGATCTGCGCGGCCGGCACGGCGCCCGGCGCGCGCGTACCATCCTCAAAGACGATCGCCGGCGTGCCCGTCACCCGGTACTTGCGACCCATGGCCGAGTTGCGATCGATGGCCGAGGTGTCGCAACTGCCCATGGTCTTGGACGGGGTGACGCCGTCGATCATCCACGCGCGCCAGGTCTTCTGGGCGTCCTTGGCACACCAGATGTCCTTGGACTTGGCCAGGCTGTCCGGCCCCAGCACGGGCAGCAGGAAGGTGTAGATGGTGACGTCCTTCACCTGCAGGAGATCCTTCTCCAGGCGCTTGCAGTAGCCGCAGTTGGGGTCCGCGAAGACCACCAGCTTGCGCGCGCCGCTGCCCTGCTTCTGAACCATCGCGTCTTTCAGCGGCAAGCTGGCGAAGTCGATGGCAGTGAGCTTGTCGATCCGGGCCTTGGTGATGTCGACCCGGGTCTTGGTGTCGAACAGGCTGCCCTCGATCAGGTAGTTGCCACCGTCGTCGGTATAGAGCACGTCGGTGCCGATGCGCACCTCCCACAGCCCGTTCATCGGGGTGCGGGTGACCTCGTCGATTGCCGGCAGATGGGGCATGCGGTCGGCCAGGGTCTTGCGGATCGTGGCCTCGTCGGCCTGGGCCAGCGTGGCCAGGGCCAGCAGGGCGGCGACGGCAGCCATGCCGGCCGAGCGAGGAAGCAGTGCATTGCGGGTCATCAGGGTTCCTTGTGAGGCGCTCAGGCGCCCAGTGCGCGGTCAACCAGCCAGCGCTTGAGCGGCGGCAGCCTGTCGACCAGAGTCAATCCGTGGTGGCGAAGTTCCCGCAACATGGGGTGGCGGTGTCCAAAAAGCTGCCACAGGCCGTCGGTGGTGCCGGCCATCAGGCGGTTGGGGCTGCTGCGCTGCCGGGCGTAGCGGCGCAGCAGCGCCGCATCGCCCAGCGGGCGCCAGGATTCTCGCTCGGCCAGCACCTGGGCGAGCGCGGCCACGTCGGCCAGGCCCAGGTTCAACCCCTGACCAGCCAGCGGATGCACCACATGCGCGGCGTCGCCCAGCAGCACCCAGCCCGGGCCGCTGGTGGCACTGGCGTGGCCC
>JAFLDI010000424.1 GCA_017302485.1 Burkholderiales bacterium
GGTTGAGCGCCTGCTGGCCTGATCAGCCCAGCACGCCGGCTGCGCGCAGGTCGGCGATTTCGGCGTCGCGGTAGCCCAGGTCGCGCAGCAGCGCGTCGCCATGCTCGCCGATCTGCGGCGGGCTCGATCGCAGAGGTGGGCGCTGGCCGTCCAGCGTGATCGGCAGCAGTGGCGTCAGTGCCTCTCGCCCGTCGGGCAGGGTCATGGGGACCAGGCCGCCGCTGGCCCGCAGGTGCGGGTCCTGCATCAGCTGCTCGGGGCGGCTGATCGGTGCGAAGGGCAGCCCTTCGCGCTCGAAGATGGCGGCCAGTGCCGAGGCCCGCCAGCCCGCCAGCGCCTCGCGCAGCGCCGGCATCAGCCAGTCGCGCGACTGCACACGGCCGTTGTTGGTGGCCAGTCGGGGGTCGGCCGCCCAGTCGGTCAGGCCGAAGGCGGCGCAGAAGCTGCGCCACTGGCCATCGCTGACCACGGCCAGGAAGATCTGCTCGCCGTCCATGACGGTGAACACGTCATAGATGCCCCAGGCGCTGATGCGCTGCGGCATTGGCCGTGGCGGCTGGCCGGTCACCGCGAACTGCATCATGTGCTGGGCCACCAGCAGGATGTTGTTCTCGAAAAGCGCACTCTGCACGAGCTGGCCGCGGCCGCTGGACTCGCGGGCTTTCAGTGCGGCCATCGCGCCGACGGCGCCGAACAGGCCGCCCATGATGTCGTTGACGCTGCTGCCGGCGCGCAGCGGCTGGCCCTCGGGGCCGGTCATGTAGGCGAGGCCGCCCATCATCTGGACCACCTCGTCGAGCGCGGTGCGGTGGTCGTAGGGGCCGGGCAGGAAGCCCTTGTGGGTCACATAGACCAGGCGCGGGTTGAGTGCCGACAGCGCCGGCCAGCCCAGGCCCAGCTTGTCCATCGTGCCGCTGCGGAAGTTCTCGCTGAAGACATCGGCAGTGGCGGCCAGCCTGAGCACCACCTCCAGACCACGCGGGTCCTTCACGTCCAGCGCCAGGCTCTTCTTGTTGCGGTTGAAGACCGGGAAGAAGCCGGCACCCGAGCCCAGCAGGCGCCGCGTGGCGTCGCCCTCGAGCGGCTCGACCTTGATCACCTCGGCACCCAGGTCGGCCAGCACCAGGCCACAGGTCGGACCCATGACCATGTGGGTGAACTCGACGACGCGGGTGTCGGCGTAGGGCAGGGCAGTGGGGCTCATGGCGCGATCGAGGTGACAGGTTCGAAGCCACGGGGCAGACCGGCCTCGGCCAGCATGCCGTACAGCGGCTCGCCGGGCAGGCCGGTGGCCAGCGGAGCGCGGGCGCCGAGCAGGCGCTCCAGGTCGATGCCGGTGGCCACGCCCATGGCCTCGAACAGGAAGACCAGGTCCTCGGTCACGACGTTGCCGCTGGCGCCGGGCGCGTAGGGGCAGCCGCCCAGGCCGGCCAGCGAGGCGTCGAAGGTGCGCACGCCGACATCCCAGGCCGCCAGCGCATTGGCCAGACCCAGGCCGCGGGTGTTGTGCAGATGGGCGGCGCCTGCCTTGTCGCCGATCGTCTGGCGCAGCCGTGTGAACAGACGCCGCACCTGGGCGGGGTTGGCCATGCCGGTGGTGTCGGACAGGCCCACCTCGTCGACGCCGGCCTCAGCCAATGCCTCGGCCAGTGCGATCACCTCGTCTTCGGGCACCGGGCCCTGCAGTGTGCAGCCGAAGGCGGTGGACAGGCCCACCTCCACAGCCAACTGCGGCGCCAGCTCAGCGCGCCAGGCCAGGACGGCGCGCACCTCGTCCAGCATCTGCAGGGGCGTGCGGCGCACGTTGGCCAGCGAGTGCGCCGGGCTGGCCGACACTGGCAGCGTGATCTTGTGGACCCCGGCCTGGGCAGCAGCCTGGGCGCCCTTCAGGTTGGGCACCAGCGCCATCACGGTGAGGCCGGCGTGGCGTCGTGCGTGGCGCACCACGTCGGCGGTGTCGGCGAGCTGAGGCAGCAGCTTCGGCGACACGAATGAGCCGACCTCGATCTCGCGCAGTCCGGCGCCTGCCAGGGCATCGATCCAGGCGCACTTGGCGGACAGCGGCATTGTGGCCTGCACGCTCTGCAGGCCGTCGCGCGGGCCGACCTCGCTGATCAGCACGGCAGGCGCTGCGCTTGACGGATGAGGCATTGGGTCTGTCTAATAGAATGGCGTTCCAACAATTATCCCGCATGCCCCGTCCTGCCGCCCAGCCCTCACCAACCGACCTTGATCCCGCCCCCGGTGGCGTGGCCGCGGTCGACCGGGCACTGGGGCTGCTGCGCGCCTTCGAGGACGGCTCGCCGCGCCTGGGCCTGTCCGAGCTGTCGCGCCGCAGCGGGCTGTACAAGAGCACCGTGCTGCGCCTGCTGGCCTCATTGCTGCACGCCGGCTTCCTGGTGCGCGAGGGCGAGGCCTATGCCCCCGGTCCCACGCTGATGCGCCTGGGCGCCCAGTCCCAGCCCGAGGATGCACTGGCCGCTGTCGTGCCACCGGCGCTGCGCGCGCTGGTGGCGGCCACGCGCGAAAGCGCGGCCTTCCATGTACGCCGTGGCGAGCATCGGCTGTGCCTGTACCGCGAGGATTCGCCCCAATTGCTGCGTGACCACATCCGCGCTGGTGATCTGCTGCCACTGGACCGCGGCGCCGGTGGCCGCGTGCTGCGCGCCTTCGAGGGCGCGCGCGGCCGTGTCCACGAAGCGATCCGCCGCGACGGTGTGGTGGTGATGTCGGGCGACCGCGTGCCCGATCTGACCGGAGTCTCGGCGCCGGTGTTCGGCCCTGGCGGCCGGCTGCTGGGCGCGCTGACGCTGACGCTGCCCACCACCCGTTACCAGCCCGGCTTCGTTGCCGCCGTGAAGGGCGCCGCGCAGGCGCTCAGTGCGCGGCTGGGCGGCTGATCATCGCCGCTCCGCCAGCGGCTGGTCCTTGGGCCAACTGATCAGATAGTCGGCTTGCAGGGTCCAGCGCTCGCCTGCGGCGAGCCGGCGCTGCCAGGCAATGACCCCGGCCTCGTCCTGCCAGGCCTGGGTGGCGGGGGCAGGCTCGAAGCGCTTGTCCACCTGTACCCGCTCGTCGGTGCTGACCGGGCTGGACTCCAGCACGCGCAGCTCGATCGGTGTGGCATGGCGGTTCTCGATCTCGTAGCGGCGCGCGACGCGGCGCTCGCTGCGCTGGCCAACGAAGCCAGTGCTGGCTTGCTGAGCGGGCGGTTGCAGCACCTGCACGCGGATCTTCTCGTCACGCCCGAAGGGCAATGAGAGTGTGGCGCGCTGGCCCAGGCGCAGCGTGCTGCTGCCCACCGCCTGACCGTCGCGC
>JAFLDI010000425.1 GCA_017302485.1 Burkholderiales bacterium
GGCCCATGCGCTGGCCACTGAAACTGCGGCCGAGGGTGTCGACCCCTGGAGCCGGCGCGACGGCTGGCGCCTGCACGGCGGCGCGCGCCGTCGCTTCGACCTGCTGGTGGGCAAGGCCGCCCACGGCGCCACGCTGGAGCGCTTGCACGACGGCGCGCTGCGACTGGGCGTGGGCGGCGAGTTCTGGGCCTTCAGTGCGCAGCCGCTGGGCGAGGACCGCTTCGACGTGCTGCTGGGTGGCCAGCGCCACACGCTGACCGTCTACCGCCAGGGTGAGCGCGCCACCGTGTTTGCCGATGGCGGCCATCTGGAGCTGTTCGACATCGACCCGATCGCTCACGCCGGCGACCACGCCGGCGAAGGCGGCCGCCTGACCGCGCCAATGCCCGGCAAGGTCATCGCGCTGCACGCCAAGGCGGGTGATGCCGTCAAGGCCGGCCAGACGCTGGCGGTGATGGAGGCGATGAAGATGGAGCACACGCTGGCCGCTCCACGCGATGGCGTGGTGGCCGAGCTGCTCTACGCCGTGGGCGACCAGGTCGCCGAAGGCGCCGAGCTGCTGAAGCTGGCCGAGGAGTGAGCACGATGAGCCTGCCCAGCCATGTGACGATCGTCGAGGTCGGCCCGCGCGACGGTCTGCAGAACGAGAAGCAGGCGGTCGACACGGCCGTCAAGGTCGAGCTGATCCACCGCCTGCAGGCGGCCGGCCTGAAGGAGATCGAGGCCACCAGCTTCGTCAGCCCCAAATGGGTGCCGCAGATGGCCGACAACGCCGCGGTGATGGCCGGCATCGCACGCCAGAGCGGCGTGCGCTACAGCGTGCTGACGCCCAACCTCAAGGGCTGGGAAGCGGCGGCTGCCACGCGGCCCGACGAGATCGTGGTCTTCGGCGCCGCCTCCGAGGCCTTCAGCCAGAAGAACATCAACTGCAGCATCGCCGAGTCGATCGAGCGCTTCGCGCCGGTGGTCGACGCGGCGCGCGCTGCCGGCGTCAAGGTGCGCGGCGCCATCTCCTGCGCCGTGGGTTGCCCCTACGAGGGCGAGATCGCCCCCGAGAGGGTGGCCCTGGTGGCGCGGCTGATGGCGCAGATCGGCGTGCAGCACGTGGGCGTGGCCGACACCATCGGCGTGGGCACGCCGCTGAAGGTGCAGCGTGCGCTGGAGGCCGCACTGCAACACTACCCGCTGCACGAGGTCAGCGGCCATTTCCACGACACCTACGGCATGGCGCTGGCCAACGTGCACGCCAGCCTGCAGCTGGGCATTGCCACCTTCGACACCAGCGTCAGCGGCCTGGGCGGCTGCCCCTATGCCAAGGGCGCCACCGGCAATGTGGCCACCGAGGACGTGGTCTACCTGCTGCACGGCCTGGGCATTGCCACCGGCATCGACCTGGACGCGCTGATCGACGCCGGCCAGTTCATCCGCGGCGCGCTGGGCCAGCCCAATGGCTCGCGGGTGGCGCGGGCGCTGCTGGTCAAGCGGGCGGCCTGAGACAATCCGGGCGATGCGCCCGCTCCGTCTGCTGTCCCGTCTGGTCGCCACTGCGGTCCTGGCCGGCGCTGCCCTGGGCGCCAGCGCGGCCGACGAGTCCACCTCGCCCACGCTGCGCAAGATCCGCGACACCGGCCTGATCACGCTGGGTTACCGCGACGCCTCGGTGCCCTTCTCCTACCTGGATGCCAAGCGCCGGCCGGTGGGCTACTCGCTGGACCTGTGCCACCGCGTGGTGGCGGCGGTGCGCGAGCGGCTGAAGCTGCCGGGGCTGGAGGTGCGGCACATGCTGGTCAGCTCGGCCACGCGCTTTCCACTGGTGGCCAATGGCACGGTGGACATCGAGTGCGGCGTCACCACCAACACCGCCGAGCGCCAGCGCAGCGTGGCCTTCTCGCTGACCACCTTCGTCGCCGCCAGCCGACTGCTGGTGCGCGAGGACTCGTCGATCAGCAGCATCGAGGACCTGCGCGGCCAGCCGGTGGCCTCCACGCTGGCCACCACCAGCATCCAGTTCCTCAACAGCCTGAACCGCTCACGCGCGCTGGAGATGCGCATCCTGGCCGGTCTGGACGATGTCGAGGGCATGCGCATGGTGCTCAACGGCCGTGCGGTGGCCTATGCGATGGACGATGTGCTGCTCTACAGCATGAAAGCCACCCACCCGGCGGCGGCCAGCCTGCGTATCGCCCCACTGGCGCTGACCACCGAGCCCTATGCGCTGGTGCTGCGCAAGGACGACACCGAGTTCAAGCAGCTGGTGGACGGCGTGCTGGCGCGCCTGTACCGCAGCGGCGAGATCGAGGCCCTCTACCAGCGCTGGTTCGAGCAGCCGATCGAGCCGCGCGGCATCACGCTGAAGATGCCCATCAGCGACGCGCTGCGCCGCGTGATCCGCCAGCCCACCGACACCGCCGACCCCAGCGCCTACCAATGAGCTGTGACACGCCGATCGCGGTGGTCGACTTCGAGACCACCGGCATGGGCCCGGCGCAGGGCGCACGGGCCACCGAGATTGCGGTGGTGCTGGTGCAGGGCGAGCGCATCGTCGACCGCTACCAGAGCCTGATGTACACCGGCGTGTACATCCCGTCCTTCATCGTGCAGCTGACCGGCATCACCAACGCCATGCTGAGGGACGCGCCGCCGGCCGAGCAGGTGATGCGCGAGGTGGCCGACTTCACCCGCGGCCTGCCACTGGTGGCGCACAACGCCGCCTTCGACCGCGGCTTCTGGCAGGCCGAGATGGCCCGCGCCGAGCTGCCGCCCGACCCGGCCCATGCCTTCGCCTGCACCGTGCTGCTGTCCCGCCGCCTGTACCCCGAGGCGCCCAGCCGCAAGCTGGGGGCGCTGGGCGACTGGCTGGGGCTGGAACGCGATGGCCGTGCCCACCGCGCAATGTCCGATGCCGACCTCACCGCGCAGTTGCTGATCCGTCTGCAGCGCGACATCGCCCGCCGCTTTGCCGCTGAGCTGGGCGAGCGCGTGCCCGACCACGCCTTGCTGGAGCGCCTGCAGCGCGCCCAGCGACAGCAACTGGCCCGCTGCATCGCCCAGGCATGACGCCGGCCGCCCTGCGCGCCAGCCGGGTGCAGTTCCTGGCACTGGGTGGCTTCATGGGCGCCTGGGGGGCGCACGTGCCCAGTCTGAAGAGCACGCACGCACTGAGCGACGGCCAACTGGGCGCGGTGCTGCTGTGCGCCGCGCTGGGCTCGGCGGCGATGCTGCCCTTCACCGCGCCGCTGGTGCACCGCTTCGGCCCGCGCCACCTGGCGCGCCTGAGCACCAGCCTGATCGCGCTGGCG